>CAKSEI010000095.1 GCA_934446285.1 uncultured Eubacteriales bacterium
AAACTTTTCCGTATAAGGGTAAGAGGCGCGGAGAACGAGCCCGCGGAGGGCGGACTGCTCGTCTGTGCAAATCATCTCTCGAACTGGGACGTTGTAATACTCGCAGTGACTCTTCACCGCCCGCTGCGCTTTTTTGCGAAAAAAGAACTTTTTTCCGTGCCGATTGTGAAGAATTTCGTCTCTGCCATGGGCGCTTTTCCCGCCGACAGAGGCTCAGCCGACCTCGGCGCACTGCGCACGGCAATGAAGATTGTACGCGAGGGCGGCTTGGTAGGATTCTTCCCGCAGGGCACGCGCTGCCCGCACAAAGACCCGCGCGATACCGAGATAAAGCACGGCTGCGCCGTTCTCTCGCACAGGGCGAACGCCGCGATACTTCCCGTTGCGATAAAGACAAAGGGATGGAAAATACTCCCCTTCAAACGCGTGGATGTAAGCATAGGCAAGCCCATCACGCCGGAAGAGCTTAAAGTCGACAAGGGAGGCAAGGAGCAGTACCGTGCCGCGAGCGAATATGTTTTCTCAAAGATTACGGAGATGCTCGATGAGTAGAGGCGGAGTACGCGTGGCAAAGTCGGCGGGCTTCTGCTTCGGCGTAGACCGCGCCGTAAGGAGCACGCGCGAGCTGATAACAAATAATTCGGACGGGGCGCGCGTGTATACCGTCGGGCACCTCATACACAATCCTCAGCTTATAAGCGAGCTTGAGAAGAGCGGAGTGGGGAGCATTGATGCAGGCGACATAGACGCTATAGCGAAGAGCTGTGCGGACGGAGCGCACGCCGTCGTAGTCATACGCGCACACGGAGTTGAAAAGGAGCTTTGCGAAAAACTCGAAGATTATTCGTCACGTATAAGCGGTTTTTCCTATCTTGACTGCACCTGTCCTTACGTAAAGAAGATACACCGCATCGTCGATAAGCATACGGACGCGGACACCCGACTTATCGTCATCGGAGCAGCAAGCCACCCGGAGGTAAAGGGTATAGTGAGCTATGCACACGGTCCGTACTCCGTTTTCACGTCGTCGGAGCAGCTTGCAGAGCAAAAATTCAACGAAAAACGGATAGTTATGGTCGCACAGACGACCCAAAGCCTCTCCGAATGGAAAAAATGTCAAGAAATTATTCAAAACCTATATACAAACGCAAAAATTTTTGATACAATATGTAGTGTTACGGAAAATCGGCAAAAAGAGACAGCCGAGCTTTGCAGGTCAGTTGACGTAATGCTTATAATCGGGGGCAGAGAAAGCTCAAATACAAACAAGCTTTACCGCATTTCGCGGCAAGGCTGCCCCGACACTTTCTTTATTGAGAAGAAAGAGGATCTGCCGTTGAATATGATAAAACCCGGCACAACAGTCGGTATAGCCGCCGGAGCATCGACTCCGGGCGGTATAATTAAGGAGGTAGAAACCATCATGAGCGAAAAAATAGCCGAGATGGAGGGCGAGAACTTCGCCGAGTTGCTGGAACAGTCACTCAAAACATTACATACAGGAGAAACCGTTAAGGGCGTTATAACGTCGATATCACCGAACGAGATATTCGTTGACCTCGGGACAAAGACCACGGGCGTGATATCTACCGAAGAGCTTTCGGATGATGCGAGCTTCAACCCCGCCGACAAGTATAAGGTCGGCGACGAGATAGAGGCTGTTGTTATCAAGGTAAGCGATAACGACGGCATAGCTACCCTTTCGCGTAAGCGCATTGAGCGCCGCGAGAACTGGTCATCCATAGTCGATGCTTACAATAACGGCACCGTCCTTGAGGGCAAGGTTGTCGACGTCGTAAAGGGCGGACTTATCATTCTCCTGAACGCAGTACGCGTTTTCGTACCCGCTTCTCAGTCGGGACTGCCTAAGGATGCGGACCTCTCCGCTCTCCGCGGCACTGTGCAGAAGGTAAAGATTATAGATCTCGACGAGGGCAGAAACCGCGCTGTTGCGTCTATCCGCGTTGTTGCACGTGAGCAGAAAAAGGCGCAGGAGGAAGAATTCTGGGCTAACGTCGAGGAGGGTAAGCGCTACACGGGCACTGTCAAGAGCCTAAAGAGCTACGGCGCATTCGTTGATCTCGGCGGAGTTAACGGCATGGTTCACATCACCGAGCTGTCTTGGTCGAGAATAAAGCATCCCTCCGAGGTTGTAAAGGAAGGCGACGTCATCGAGGTCTATGTCAAGAGCTTTGACCGTGAGACGGGACGCATCTCTCTCGGCTACAAGGCAGCCGAGGATGACCCGTGGCTGCTCTTCACGAACAAGTACAGCGTAGGCGACACCGTCAACGTAAAGATACTCAGCCTGCTTCCTTTCGGAGCATTCGCCGAGATACTCCCCGGTACTGACGGACTTATACACATTTCTCAGATCGCCGACCGCAAGATTGCAAAGCCGTCCGAGGTCCTGAGCATCGGTGACAGAGTTGATGTCAAGATAACTGAAATAGACGACGAAAACCGCAAGGTAAGCCTCTCTATCCGCGCTCTCCTTGAGGACACCGAGAAAAAGGCTGATGAAGAAGCCGAGGAATATATTAATTCCGAGGAAAACTGAGGAGAACTGAAGATGTGATCCCCTGCGGCGGTGGCTTACCGCCGCAGAGGCGACGCTTTTCCGAGCACCTGCGCGATAAACGCGCAGGCTCTCTTTATAGTACGTTTTTCACCCGAAAGGGCAGAAATAATAAAATATATAAAATAGAAATGGAGTTGGTTTTGTGGATCCCCTACCCCGAAGTTGCCGGTATGCGACAGTAAAAAGGCCGCCCGAGAAATACCGCTTTATCGTATACGCAGAAAATGCCGCCAGATTTACGGTACGTAAGAACTGACGCAGCGTTTTATCACGTAAAGCATATAATATTTTTCGGAGGAATTTTTAAAAAATCATGTTAAAACAACTGCTGCTGCAGCTACTGCTTATAGCACTTAACGCCTTTTTTGCCGCTACCGAAATCGCGGTCATTTCACTGAATGAAAAAAAGGTACACGCTCTTGCCGAAGACGGCGATAAAAAAGCAGAGAAAATGCTTAAGATTATAGAAGAGCCTACCCGTTTTCTTTCAACAATACAGATAGGAATAACGCTTGCGGGATTTCTCGGCTCGGCTTTCGCCGCCGATAACTTTGCCGAGAAAGTTGCAGACTTTTTCATACGCGTGTTCAAGGTCTCGGAGAGCTACCGCGGCACTATGAATACAGTCGCAGTCATCGCGGTAACGCTTGTTCTTTCATACTTTACACTTATTCTGGGCGAGCTTGTACCGAAGCGTGTCGCAATGCGGCATAAGGAGAAGCTTGCGAGAGCCGTATGCGGCGTGATATCGTTCCTTGCGACGCTTTTAAAGCCGATAATATGGTTTCTCACCGTTTCTACCAATGCTGTACTGCGTATAATCGGCATAAACCCGAATGAAAAGGAAGAACCGGTATCTGAGGACGATATAGTGCTCATGCTTGACGCAGGCGCTGATGAAGGCACACTCGACCAGAATGATATTGAGTACATAAAGAATGTATTCAAGCTCGACAGACTCACCGCAGAGGATGTAATGACCCCGTGGAAGAGCGTCGTATGCCTGAATATGGACTCAAGCGATGCCGAGATTCTCGACGCAATCGAAAAAGAGGGCTACTCACGTATGCCCGTCTATCAGGACGACGAGCATATAGCGGGAATACTCCATTCGAGAGAATACCTGCTGCGCCGCTCCGATCCCGGTTTCAAGCTTGCCGATGTACTCCATCAGCCGATATTCGTACCAGAGACGGTCAACCTTGATATGCTCTTTAAGGAGATGCAGCGTGACCACAATCACCTTGTCATAGTCGTAAGCGAATACGGCGAGGCATCGGGAATAGTCACCATGGAGGACGTACTTGAGGAGCTTGTCGGCGAAATATGGGACGAACGCGACGAGGAGATAAACGAATTTGCCGAAACGGGCGAAGACACGTACCGTGTTCTCTGCTCCGCATCCGCCGAGGATTTCTTTGATTTCTTCGGAATAGAGGACGAGGAGACCGAGGCTACAACCGTAAACGGGTGGCTCGCTGAAAAGGCGGGGCGAATCCCCGAGCCGGGTTACGAACTGATTTTCCGCAACCTTCACATAACGGTAACCAAAGCCGATGAGGTCATGACAACCGAAATATCCGTAAAGGTTACGGAAAAGGTAGACAACGAAACCGAAACTCAAAAAGAAGAACAGCTGAAAAGCTGACGCATAAAGCAAGTCTTTCAAAATTGAAAGACTTGCTTTATCTTTAACCGATTCTCTTTTTCGTCAGTTTTCTTGCAAGCTTTTTGAAAAAAGCCCGGCAAAAACTTTCGAAAAAGGTGCGCTCTCGCTCTTATTAAAAGTTTAGATCAAGCCTTTTCGGGAGGCTTGCGTCTTTTAAAGAAAGCGCCTCTAATCGCCGCCGGTTGCTTTCACCTCGAAAAATATCGCAATAAGCCAGCTGCACCCCACTCATCCTACTGATCATCAACTGTGCCGAGCTGCACCCGTTTCTTTTCATTAAGCTGACGGTATGTTTTTGCTATGAGAATAGCCGATATTACCGCTGTCAAAATATCCGAAAGCGGCATAGAATATAAAATACCGTCAAGGCAGAAAAACACGGGCAGCAGGAGTGCGAACCCCACGCCGAAAACTATTTCACGCACCATAGAGAGCATAGTTGACTCCGCGGCTTTTCCCATAGCCTGCATGAATATAAACGCCGCTTTGTTGATACAGGCGAAAACTATCATGCATAGATATATACGGAACGCCTTAACTGCAAAATCTGTATAGTAAACACTTTCGTTCGACGCCCCGAAAATACCGATAAGAAACTTCGGAAAAGCTTCAACAAAAACTAAAGCCACTGCGCCTACGCATCCCTCGGATATTAACAAGTGCGTGAAAAGCACTTTTACCCTGCCCTTATGCCCCGCGCCCATATTGAAACCAACGATGGGAATGCACCCCGCAGCCATGCCTATAGCGATTGAAATGACTATCTGGAAAAATTTCATAACGATTCCGACGACAGCCATCGGAATTTGAGCATACTGCACCTGCCCGAAGATTTCATCCTCGGCCCCATACTTCTGTATCATATTGTTTATCGCCATCATCGCGGCGACGAGGGAAATCTGAGCAAGGAGACTGCACAGCCCAAGTGACAGAGTCCGCATGATTATTTTGCCTCGCGGCTTTATATCGGCACGGCACAGCTTTACTCTCTTTGTGCGGAATAAATAAATGCAGGACAAGGCAGCCGTAACAACCTGTCCCGCGACTGTAGCAAGCGCCGCTCCGGTCATTCCCCATTTGCAGATGAAAATAAATACGGGATCGAGAACTACGTTTACAAACGCTCCCGCAACGGTCGAAAGCATGGCAAACTTAGGACTTCCGTCTGCGCGTATTATCGGATTTGCCGCCTGTCCGAACATATAAAAAGGTAAGCCCGCCGTTATCCAAAAGAAATATTCTTTCGCAAGGGCAAATGTTTCTTCATTTACACTGCCTCCGAAGGCTGTAAGGATAGGCTCCGGAAAAATAAAATAAAGCAGAGTCAACACGACGCTTACCTCCACGCAAAGTATCAGCGAATTTCCGACGCTGAACGCTGCGTTTTGGGGCTTTTTTTCCCCGAGCGATATGCTGACAAAGGCACAGCAGCCGTCACCTATCATAACCGCCAGGCCGAGCGCAATGACCGTAAACGGAAATACGACCGTATTTGCTGCGTTTCCGTGCGAGCCGAGATAGCCTGCGTTCGCGATAAAAATCTGATCGACGATGTTGTAAAGCGCGCCGACAAGCAGAGAAATAATGCACGGGACTGAATATTTGCCCATAAGAGTGCTTATTTTCTCCGTAGAAAGAAATTGATTATTGTCCATATATTAACCTCCCGGCGGCAAAAAAATAATGCGTAAGCCCAACCGGACTTACGCATTTCTGCCACTCGTTACCATTTATTATAACATAAAAATCGGAAAATCTCAAATAATCTCGCTTTTTTCTTATTCAAGAATTTATACAATCCACAGCTTACGGGCTAAATAAGCAAACGATGTGCGGGCTACCCGATTTTATGCCTCGCTAAGGAAAACTTGTCAATTTCTCGCCGTTGCTATTAAATTAGAGTTAAAAAGTTATTTTCCCTCTTTACCGAGCCCGCCTCATAATTC
>CAKSEI010000096.1 GCA_934446285.1 uncultured Eubacteriales bacterium
CTTTGTAGCGTTGCCCGTAGCCTTGGAAGAAAGCTCGGTCTGTGTGTAGGTGTATGTGCCGGCCTTGGTCTCGCCGTCAAACTTGGTCTTGAAGCCCGAGATTTTACCGTTGAATATACCCATAAGGGCTATTGTTGCGTTGGTGTTCTTATCAGCCGAAACACTGAAGTTTCTGATGCCGGTAATAACATCTTTTCCGACAAACTGATGGCTGAGAGTATAATTCTTAAAAGGAATGTAGATGAGGTAGTCGCCGCTCTTGTCTATAGTGTACTGAGCATTGCGGATACCGTCCTGTCCGTGGTTCCAGATTTGCGCGGACATTTCCTCTTCTTCTTCGTATACTAAGTTGCCCTTTTCGTCGCGGATAAGGATTTCATTTCCGTCCTCGTCGCTCAGAATCTTCTCTCCTGACGCGTCCTTCTCGACCTTTACGCCGTAGTGCTTAAAGTCAATGTCGGCTTTGAGCTCATAGAGATGGAAGGTGTCGCTGCCGACACCGTTTATGCGTACCCAATAGGTAACACCGGCAGCACCGAAGTCAGTCTCGAAGTCGCCGTCGCCTTCGGGCTGAAGCGTTATCGAGGTGTTGTTCAGCTTCTGGAAGTTCGGGTTATCGTTGAAGAGCTTACCGGAGGGTGCGGTCTCAACGAGTGTGTAGTCAACAGTAGACTTATCGTTGGTGTCGTCAAGACGCCATGCATCCCACTTCTCGGACTGTACGAACGTACCGAACTGGTCGATGGAAACCTTACCGTCTACTGCAACATCACTTGCCTTGAAGATAAACTCAGCGTACCAACCGCCGTCTCTCTCCATGACATTTGCCTGGAAGAAGTTATCGAAATCTGCATCGGTCTCCCAGGGGTCTTCACCCTTGGCAAAACCGTTTGAGCGCACGCCGTAACGGTTAACGCGTGCTCTGTTCTTGTATGAAGTGGAAATCTCAACAAGGTCGCCGCCCCACTTCTTTTCATCGTCCTTATACCTGTCGGTAGCGTAAACGACCTTGTTAGCGTCGTCTATGCTGAAAAGTACGAATACGCAGGAAGCGTCATTTGTGATATAACCCTTTGCCGTGCCCTCACCGAAGGAAGCGGGTCTGTTACCGTCAACGGTAAAGGCAGGAGTATCAAGATCATACTTGTCAAGGTCTATAGTCTTCTCGTTTACGAGCGTGTATTCTATATCTTTGCCGGCTCTTAATACATCGTCACCCTTCTCGCCTGCGGGATTGGTGCTCTGTACAAAGGAATCCGTATATATCTTGAATTTGCCGGTAGAAGCTGCGGAGGAGAGGTCAAACGTAAACTCTGCGTACCAGCCGCCCTTCTTCTCGGAAACCTCAGCTGTGAAGTCGCAAGTAAAGTCGCCTTCGGCTTTCCACTCGCCCTGCCACTTGTCGTGACCGTCGGAAACCATGCCGTCACGGCTCACGCGTGCTCGGCTTGCATACACATTCTCACCGTATTGCAGTTCAACGAGGTCGCCTGCCCACATGTTGTCGGTTGAGCTCGTGTCAGTCGGATATATATCTGCCGTTGCATCCGTTATGTCATAGAGAACATAAACATGCTGAGCGTCGTTGGTGATATAACCCTTAACGTCGCCGTTCTTGAATACCTTATGCTTCTCTGCATCACCCTCAGCTATATCATAGGTGAAGGTCGGATTTGCAAGATCATATCTGGTAAGATCAAGTGTAGAGAGCGACTGAAGCTTGTACGATACATCATAGCCTATACGGATGTGATCGTCCTTTCCGCCGGAGCTGCTCATTGCGTATGACTCGGGATCAAAGCTAATCTTGCCGCGGGTAGCAACCTTTTCTACCTCTGCGAGCGGATACACGAACTCAGCATACCAGCCGCCCTCGCGCTCCATGATGTTAGTCTTGAAGTTGTCGGAAAATCCCTCTTCGTCCTCCCAGGGATCGGATGCGTCGGGCGCACCGTCTGAACGTTTGCCGTCGCGGTTAACGCGAGAACGGGTCGGATAATCCTTTATACCGAATTCAACGAGGTCGCCTGACCACTTGTCTTTTCCTATTTCCTTCGTAGCATCATTTACACTTACGAGTACATAGAAGTTTTCATTGTCTTCGGTAGCATAACCCTTGACATCACCCTCTTTGAAAGTCTCTCCGGCATTCTTGAGATTCTTACTTACAAAGGTAGGATTGTCAAGATCATATTTGCTTAGATCCACAGCGGGTTTGGCGTCGTCTGCAAAGGATACAACCGATACAGCCGTCAGAACCATCATTGCTGCGAGAACTAATGACAGAAATCTTTTCATGATCTCCTCCTGATTTCTTTTTCGGGATTTCCCCGATATCTTATGTAGATTATAACACAAATGCCCTTTCTTTTCAACTTGTTGGAAACATTTTTTTGAGATTCGTCAATTAGCACATTTTCGGCTTTCGTTTTTGTGCAATATGCCCGCCTTTTACGTCGAAATGGCGTTTTCAGAGGCTTAAAAAGGCGCTTTTGCATGTTATAGCAAGAGGGTTCACGTTTTTGCGCGCTTTTATAACGTCTGTGGACGCATGTTTTACTATATAAAACAGCTCGAATAATCTGCAATACTTTTTCCGACCGATACCGACTCCCGTTAAATTCGCAATTAATTTCTCTCAAAAATCGGAGCAGCGCTCCTGTTGTAATTATAATAGTGATCCCGAGGTAATTATATTAAAGATGAAGTCCGTACGCGTTACGGTGCCGATCTTTGCTCACTCAACGCTCTATCCACTCGTTTTACGCTGATTTTGCTGGTATTATATATTTGAGTTTTTTCGTTTTTGTCGGCATACTTCGACATTTTTCGCTTGAAATCGGATATAAAAGCATATATAATATACCACAAACGCATTCGGCCCGCATTAGCCGAAAGTCGGAGGTATGATGGAAAAAATATGTGCTTTCACCGGGCACAGACCGTCCGGATTTGATTTCGGATACAATGAAAATGACCCACACTGCCTAGCTGTCAAGGAAAGGATAATGCAGGAGACAGAGAAGCTTATCCGGAACGGTTTCTGCGTTTTTTATTCCGGCATGGCTGAGGGGGCAGACATTTGGGCTGCCGAGGCGGTCATGCGCCTGAAGGCGGCTTATCCCCATATCCGTCTCATCGCGGCAGTGCCGTTTATCGGGCAGCGCGATCACCTGCACCGTGAATATGTCGACAGATATGACAAGATTCTCTCGTCATGCGACGGAGTAGCCGTCATAAGCGAGAAATTCATCAAGAGCTGCTATAGAAAGAGAAACCGTTTTATGGTAGACAAGTGCGATGCGCTTATCGCGATATACGACGAAAACAAATACCGCTCGGGCAGTGCGCAGACGGTGAGATACGCACGCTCCGTCGGCAAGGATGTGACGGTCATCTGCTGACTGAAAATAAAAACGCCCGTATAGGCATTACAGGCGTTTTTATTCGTAATTATTCCGGATTAGTGTGTTGACTTTCGCATTTCGCTCAGCTCCGTCAGGCAACCGGAGCACACGAGCTTATCTCTGAATATCACATTGCCGGTGATTTCACCGCAGAATACACATCCCGGGTGATATTTCTTGAGAATAATACAGTCATTATCCGTAAAGATTTCGACGCTGTCGCGATCCTCAAGACCGAAAGTGTTTTTGATAACCTTCGGAATAACGATTCGTCCCAGATCGTCGATCTGTTTTACGATTCCTGTAGCTTTCATTTCAGCCTCCCTATATTTTTGTATATATATTATACCATTAAGAGCATACCAATGTCAACGATTTTTGACAGCATTTGGCACGATTTTACTTTTTATGATAAATGCGCTTTAGCTATGCTGATTGGATTTTTTTTAGTACATAGTGCTTAAGCGATATATCGCGCAATGCGCTATATGCTTGATTTTTCTATTACGCTATGGTAAAATAATGCAGTATAAACAATTGACGGAGGCTGATATGGCAGGCAAGCATTATTTAAACGAAAAGAGCAATATGCATTCGGGTCACAGATCGAGGCTGAAGGAGAAATTTCTCAAGGAGGGCTTAGACAGCCTGAATGAAATCCAGGTTCTCGAGATGCTGCTTTTTTACTGTATACCGCAGGGCGACACAAACGAAACGGCACACGCGCTGCTCTCAAAGTACGGTTCTCTTTCATCTGTCCTTGACGCTCCTTTTGAGAGCCTCATCGAGTGTCCGGGTATCGGCACTCATACGGCGACATTCATTCGGACCTTGCCGGCGCTCTGCCGACGCTACAGACTCGATAAAATCATGAGTAATAAGATTTTCTCCGACCGTGAGAAGATTTGCCGCTATCTGTCCGCGTATTTCATGGACATAAAGAATGAGCAGGCAATACTCATGTGCTTTGATGCGAAGTGCCGTCTGATATGTACGGAGAAGCTCTCGCTGCCGACTTCGGATTTCGCCGTGTCAATATCGTCGCGCAGAGTAGCCGAGGTATCGCTCGCTTGCCACGCAAACGCGGTTGTGCTCGCGCACAATCATCCGTCAGGCATGTGCGAACCGTCGCAGAGCGATATAAGTCTGACGAACGAGATAAGCTGCGCTCTGCGCGGAGTCGGAGTCACTCTCATAGAGCATTTTGTTATCACCGACGAACAGACATACGGCATACTCGAGCACATGGCAGCCGCTCAGGAGGAGGAAGAGGATTTTTTCGCCTATTGACTATAGACACCCATCCTGCCACCGTTCACCGTCGGTAAAATCATGCGGCGAAATAAACAGCGGCGGTATGCAATAAGTAAACTGCATCACTGAAAAAGGCAGAAAAAATCAGGACATTTTACTGTCCTGATTTTTTTGTTTTATTCGGTTGTACCTGTTGGTTTAACCGACGAGTTTAGTCTGACCGATTAAGCCGGTGGCTTTTTGATTAATTGTATAATTGTAAATAATAATCCAATCAGAAGCGTCTACTGAATCGTCGCCATTAACATCACCAAGCTGAAGGATGTATGTTCCCTCCGGCATTTTATTGTTAATAGTATAATTGTATATTATAATCCAGTCTGATGCATCAATAGACCCATCCCCGTTGACATCGCCTATGAGCATAAGCTTTCCTGCGGAGACCGCGGTATACTCTGCTGCATTACCCGAGCGAAGGACAATCGGGTTTCCTGCGATATCGGTCGCATCGCTGACCGATACATTTACGGTAACCTTGTCACCCTCTGCGATATCGGTGTTGGCTGTAAATATAAGATATACGATCGCCGAGCCGTCAGCGACTATGTCGGAAGTCTTAACACTTGCCGCATTAAGAACTATATTCTGAGCAAACTCTGCGGTAGCACCCTCGAAGACAGTACCCGCAACATCTATTCCCGTAAGCGTTACATTCTCGCTTGCAGCTACGCTGAGCGTAAGACCTATGAAGCTTGCATTGTTTGCAATAACGGGAACTCTGAAGGTCTCACCCTTTGCGACAGCCTTAATCTCAGCCGTCGGGTCAGCCTTTACGTTCGCAAATACAGCATACACATCGGTATTCTCATAAATCTGAGTTACCTCGTTGCCGTTCTTGTCAGCCCAATAGAGGAAGTCTTCTCCGAGGTCAGCGCCGTTGTAGAGGCTCGCTGCGGTGGGGGCAAATGTCGACTGGATAGACCACAAACCAACATCGTAAGAATACTTTGATGACGAAATCCACTTACCATCTGCATAGTATCTGACTGCAATGTCCGGCGTACCGTTTATAGCACTCACGTCATAAACCGCTTCACCGGAAGCATCTACGGAAGCTCCGCCGCGAGTACAAGTGGGATCATCAAGTGTTATTGCGGTAAAGGGATTACAAACGCCATCATTCACCCAATGGACAACATAACCTCCGACAGATACGAAATAATATCCATCTTTAGTAACAGAATTCAGCATAAGCGCATTTGTCGACAGATTTCCGGAGTTATTTGAATCAAGTCCGCTTATCTGTGTACGAAGCTTACCGATTGAAACAGGATTATTCTCTGACGCTCCCGTTACCTTAATAACAAGAGTAAAGCTCTTCTTATTTTCTTTAGGAATATATTCCTCGGAAACAACGCTGTGTGCTTCTCCGACCTTACCGCTTGCGGTAACACCGATTTTTTCGGGTTCGGTTATAAGAGCAACAGTGCTATAT
>CAKSEI010000097.1 GCA_934446285.1 uncultured Eubacteriales bacterium
GGCGTACAGAGATCTTTTTCTCTGCGGCACATCCGACAGGGATGACACGCAGGTAAGCGAAATAGTTGAAAGAGCTTCGGGCTATCTTACGGACGGTGCCTCTAAACGCTACGCAGACGGATACTCGGATATAGTATGGGAAGTGTCAAACGAGGTCCGCACGGTAACAAAATTCTCACGAATAGTAACCGATACAAAGACCGACTACCGCTACGGCGGTATCACCGTTACGGTGTACAGTACTGTGGACTACTCGGGCAGCGGGGTGTATATCGGTCGCGAAAATGAGGACATAAGCTATATCGGCAAGTGTACTCAGACTTACAGAATGGAAAAGACCGATGATGGATATAAGATATCCGAGATGAAAACCGAATACGAGAGTTAAATATAAAAAAACAGTCGAGAGGCTGTTTTTTTGCTTTTTACCATTGACAAAACGTCTGAGGGAGTGTATAATGTAGCTGTACTAATACAAATAGTACGGACAGTACAGGTTGAAAGGAGCGGCGATTTGTCACTAATCAATGTAGATCCTCGGAGCAGAGTGCCGATATACGAGCAGATTGTTGCGAGCGTAAAAGAGCTTGTCTTTTCGGGAGAGCTGAGCGCGGACAGCCCGCTGCCGTCGGTTCGTTCGCTTGCCTCCGAGCTTGCGATAAACCCGAATACGATACAGCGTGCGTATGCCATGCTTGAGGCGGAGAATATAATATATTCGCTGCCGGCGCGGGGCAGCTTTATTTCACCCGACACGGGGAATGTGATAAACGCGCGCAAGGAGCAGCTCTTCGGGAGGCTGACCGACGATATACGGGCGCTCAAGCGCCTCGGCGTTTCGTCAGATGAAGTAAAGGTCCGTATGGACCTTGCGTGGAGGTAATCAATGATAGAAATTAAAAATGTGAGCATGAGCTACGGCTCGTTTAAGGCTCTTAACTCCGTGACGCTTACGGTGGGCGACGGGAGCATATACGGGCTGATAGGCTCAAACGGCTCGGGTAAGAGCACGCTCATGCGCATAATGAGCGGAGTATTTCGCGCAAATGCGGGAGAGACGGAATATAACGGAAAAAACGTGTGGGAAAATGACAGAGTCAAGAGTCAGGTGGTATATCTCTCGGACGATTGGTATTTCTTCCCGCACGACACACTGCGCGAGACGGCGGACTTTTACGCGTCGGTGTATAAGAATTTTTCATACGAGCGATTTGAAACTCTGACCGAGAAATTCGGGCTCGACCCGCATAGAAAGGTAAATACGTTCTCAAAGGGTATGACAAAGCAGGCGTCGGTAATCCTCGCCGTGTCGTGCGACACGCAGTATATACTGTGCGACGAGACATTCGACGGGCTTGACCCGATGGTGCGCCGCGCGGTGAAGCAGGTTATCGCCGACGAGGTTGCCGCACGCTCTCTCACGGTCGTGCTCTCTTCGCACAATCTCAGCGAGCTTGAGGACATATGCGACCACGTTGCACTGCTGCACCGGGGGGAGGTAATCCTCGAGAGCGATGTAAACGACGCCAAGATGAATATATACAAGGTGCAGACGGTGCTCCCGAACGGCACTATGCCTGCGGGCATAGAGGTGCTTGACAGAAAGGACAGAGGAAGTCTCACGACCGCCATCGTGCGCGGCAGCCGCAACGATATAGAGGAGGCGTTCACCCTTATAAATCCGAAGTTCTTTGAGCTTATTCCGCTTACACTTGAGGAGATATTCATAACGGAAATGAAGGAGGCAGGCTATGAAATCGACAAAGTTATATAACAAAAACTTCTTTTTTATGACCCTGCGTCGGAATATGCCGCTTATGCTGCTCTTCTCGGTCGTAATGTTCATGGGAATACCTATGATAATTTTGCTTAGTGCCGATACACTGAAAGAATCGAATACATTAAGTTCTGTCAATTTGTTATGCGGCGATCTGGGATTTTTCTCGATCGTGATATCGAGCGCGTTCGGAGTATTTGCGGGATGCTCGTCCATGCGGCAATATATGAATAAACGCTCCGCCGTCTTTTTCGGTGCTCTGCCCGTGCGCAGGGAAAAACAGTTTGCTTCCTTTGTCGGCGCAGGGGCTGTATGTTATGCCGCGGCGGTGATAATTACGGGTGTTATGTCCGCGCTGATTCTCGGCTTGTACGGCGCGTCCGCCGGCACGGGAATACTCATAAAGCTACTGCTGCAGGGGACGGTGTGGTTCTTCTTCTTTTATGCACTCACGGCTTTTTTCGGGGCTTTGTGCGGACTGACGAGTATACAGTTTCTATTTACATGCACGGCGCTCTTCTATATTCCCGTGACGCTCGTGCTGCTTGCTGCAAATCTCGACAGGCTCGGCAGCTATAATTTTATCGATTTTTATAGATATTTGGGACTTTCGCTCTTCAGATTTATCTCTCCCGTATTCGACCTTGTGTACTGCGCGAAGAATTATGTATTCGCAGAGCAGACCGTCTCGCCTCTGCCCGCTCATATCATTATCATATACGCTGCGGCGGGAGCTGTTCTTCTTTGTCTTGCGGCACTGATGCTGCGCTCACGTAAGCATTCGCTCGCAGGGCAGCCGGTTGTTTATCGTGCCGTGGCGGGTACGGCTAAATACGCCGTGATGATACCCGCCGCGCTGCTCATAGGTATAATATTCGAGGTGACTGCGGGGACGACAGCCATGCTTATCGGCTTTGCCGTCGGAGCGCTGCTCGCCTTTATGCTCATGAATGTTATCTTAAGCAAAAATCCGCGTGCATACTTCACCGGGCTGCGCGGGCTTGCTGTGTTTGCAGCTGCCTTTGCCGTTTCCTTCGGACTGATATGGGCTGACCCAGTCGGCGTGAATGAATATATTCCGGGTGCGGGCAGCGTTACGGAGGCTCGGATTTCGTTCGGAGGATATAATTTCAAGTACACCGACGAGAGTGAAATAAAAGCCGTAAACGATATAATCGATTACGCTCAGAGGCAATCTTCACTAACCTCGCCCGGCGCGCGGACGGATGATAAATATATCTCCTCGACCGAGCAGAACACAGAGATAAACGACTCATATGACTCGTATATAGATTCATACGGCGGCAAGTTAGACGTTGACTATAAGCTGAAAAGCGGGCTGATACTCTCAAAGAGCGTATACATCTCCGACTTCTCCTCTCTGCGTGAGCAGAGTGCCGTAGTTTTCTCCGACAAAAAGGTGCGCTCTTATATCGCGGAGGCGTTGAAAAAATCGGAGTATGTATACGCATCGGGATGCCTCGGCGGCAAGATACAGGAGGACGACGAGTACTACAGATATGACAGCAGGGAATTGACATCGACTCTCGCCGCTGCCTTAGCCGATCTCATTGAGAACGGAGAGGGCTCGCTTTACCGTGAGGACTGCGGCCCCGCGATTTGTACCGTGAGCGCGAACAGGCTTCACCGTTCCGTGCCCATCTACCTTGAGGGCGACTATGCGGATGTCGCGAAAAAGTTAGCCGCTCTCAACTCGGACGATGAGCTTTTTATACCTACGGGGAAAAATCTTGACAACTATCTATCGTTTATTGTGAGCGCCGGCAGTGACGGTAAAACATACACGGATAGAGAAGAGATAAAAGAACTATGGCTTGACAGTATAGGTCTTGTCGGATGGAGTTTTCCCGATATAGCTTTCGGCTCAAAAACCGAGAGTGACGGTCTCGCGGTAATATTTAAGGATAAGGCGGGAACGGAATATGGGAGTCGCCTGCTTAAGTGACACGAAGTACAAAGCCCCGCGGAGCGGGGCTTTGATTTTTTTCGCTGCGTAAATCAAATATGAAAAGCGGTGAAAAGTTGCCCAAATAAACTCTTCTAAAAGACAAGAATTTGACTATGCGCAGAAAGGGAAAAAATGTATTTATCTGTTGACTTTACACGGTTTTTTTGCTATTATATATATAAGTAAACGAAGGCATACGCAGACGCTTTTTTTTCGGGGTGTCTTGCATGACCTTTTCAAAAAAATTATCGGCAGGTGAGGGCATGAAGAGAGTACTTAAGAATATAGGGACGGCGCTTGCGCTCGTGTTGTGTGCGGTGTTTCTTTTTTTGCTCGTGTGCAATGTCACTATTATCGTCAAGGGAACACTTAACCCGGACGAGCCTCCGACCGTTTTCGGAGTGACGCCTATGGTCGTACTCTCCGGCTCGATGAGCGGCAGCTCGGACGGGCATATTGAGGTGGGGGATCTCATCTTTGATACTCGCGCCGACACGGACGCGCTCAAGGCTGGGGACGTGATATCCTTTATGGACGGTAAAAGCGTCGTGACGCACCGCATAATCGATGTGTACGACGAAGACGGAGAGCGGATGTTCGTCACAAAGGGGGACGCGAATAATGTGCAGGATATGGACCCCGTTTCCGCGGACAGGGTCGTGGGACTGTACAGGTTTCGCATACCGAAGTTAGGCGACTTTGCAATCTTTCTGCAGAAGCCGCTCGGCATGATGCTCTTTATCGCCGTTCCCGTGCTCATATTCATCATCGTTGACATACTGCGCCGCAGACGCGGAGGCAGGAAGAACGACGACGAGAACGAGCGCCTGAGACGCGAGATAGAGGAGCTGCGCGCGCAGAATGAAAAGCGCACGCAGAGTACCGGCACGGCAAACGCGGCGGACGACACCGCAAAAGACGCGGACGCCGATAAAAACTGAGGCGAAAGCCATCACTATCACTGACCCGCGCCGCACTCGCACGGCGCATTCCGCTACGAGCGGACGGGCGTTGATATATACTTATCGGGATAAAATATTTAAACGGTTTTTGACCATCGCTGCCCACAGCGCGGGCGAAAAACCTGCTTAAATTTCGTATCCCGGCAAAACAAAAAATGGGGGAAAATATTAATTATGGCTAAAAAGAAAACTTGGCTCGGCCAGGCAGTAGGAGTGCTTCTTGTACTTGTGCTCGCTACTTCCTGCTTTGTAGGCGGTACGTTCGCTAAGTATACGACGAGCGGCAACGGCAGCGACAGCGCTCGCGTTGCAAAATTCGGTGTAAATGTAACTGCTGATTCCGGTAAAATGTTCAGCACTACTTATGCAAAAGATGCTGACGATTCATTTACCGTTTCAGGTAATACTGTTGTGTCTCAGAATGCAGATAAGCTTGTTGCGCCCGGAACGAAAGGTCAGATGGCAAACTTCAACATAACCGGTAAACCTGAGGTTGCGGTTCGCGTTCAGTTCAAGGTTGATGAGTTTAAGCTTGAGAACTGGACGATTGATGACGCCGGTACGGTGTATTGCCCGATTTTAATTAATGTTAACGGTACTAAAATTCGTTTGAATCCGGCTGGTCACACTGCTGCGGATTTGGCAGCTTTTGAAGATGAAGTGAAAAGGGTAATAAATGGAATAAAATATGACTATGCCCCGGGTACTGATATTGCTCAGGAACTTGCAAAAACTGATAACAACGGCAATAAGTATAACCTTAACATTTCCTGGGAATGGCCGTTTGAGTCCGGTTCGGATCAGGCTACAAAAGTTCAGTATGATGCTAAAGACACCAAACTCGGAGATGCTGCCGCAAACGGGAATCCCGGTAAAATCAGTCTTACGATTACCGCAACCGTAACTCAGATCGACTGATAGGTTTAAGCATTTTAATTTAATAGCAAAAATGTGGGAAAGTTGTTTGCAGCGTGGGCGGTGCGGGCAACTTTCCCGTGCGTATGGCGGTATTTTTTACCGAAATGCCGCTGTACTCACGGGAGATTTTTTGGGAAAACTCACGGAGATTGTTTAAAAGAAAGGGGAAAAGAAAATGGCAAAGGGAAAAATCGGGTATCGGCTTTTTTGCGCACTTCTTATCCTCTTTATACTTGAGATAGCGGCGCTGCCCGTCGTTATCGGCGTGACATACGCGAGCACGGCCGAAAAGCCGGAGCATATCATTACCTACACCTCGGGCGAGCCGGGCAGGCTCATGTGGGACTCGAAAACGCAGGTTGACGATAACGGCGGGGCGCTGCTCTCGCTCTTTGACAGTGCGTATGA
>CAKSEI010000098.1 GCA_934446285.1 uncultured Eubacteriales bacterium
CGTAAAGGCAGCCGAGCTCAGCCGATATCATCTTCGCGAGCGTGCTTTTGCCGCCGCCCGACGGCCCGTCAAGTGCTATTTTATACATTATTCTCATTCCTTTCGGCTGCTCCCCCCGCTGCGGTAAAAGCAGTGGAGAAAGCAATTTGTAAATTAAATCCGCCGGTATATGCGTCGACGTCGATAACCTCGCCCGCAAAGAAAAGTCCCTCGACATTCTTCGCCTGCATCGTGCGCGGATCTATCTGCGTGACCTCTACGCCGCCGCTCGTTATTATCGCCTCACTGATGGGACGGAAACTCTTTACCGTAACACACAAATCCTTAATTACCGCGCCGAGCCGTTTGCGCTCGGTGTTACTTATGACGTTTACTTTTTTTGTACCCGGTATGTCCGTCAGCTTTACCACGACGGGAATCATCATACGCGGGAGCAGGTCGCCGAGAGCGTTCTCGAAATTTCTGTTTGAATATTTTGCGAAATCCGACAGAATGCGTCGGTCAAGCGTTCTCTCGTCAAGGGCGGGCTTTAAGTCGACGTGTACCTTGTATCTGCCTCTGCTCATATTCTTCATATGCGCCGAGGCGGAGAGAACCATAGGTCCGGACACGCCCGTGTGTGTGAATAGCATCTCTCCGAAGTCGCTGTATATTTTCTTTCCGGTTTCAGAGTCGGTGACTTTTATTGCAGCATTCTTTAAGGAAAGTCCCGGCATGGTGTGCGACCAACTCTCCTCCGTCTCGAGCGGAACGAGTGATGGGCAGGCGCTCCTTACTTTAAGTCCCGCCTCACGCGCAAAGGTGAATCCGTCGCCGTCAGAGCCTGTGCGCGGGTAGGAAAGCCCTCCGGTGCATACGATAACACGGTCAAATGCTCTAAAGCCAGAGCGAGTCTCAAGCCCCGTGCATTTTCCGTTGTCGAGGACTATGCGGTTTACCTTCTCATAAACGATTTTTACGCCGTTTTCCGTACAGTAACGCTTAAGCGCGTCAACTACGTCTTTCGCTCTGTCCGAGGCGGGAAAAACCCTGTTTCCCCGCTCGGTCTTGAGCGGGACGCCGAGTCCCTCGAAAAAATCCTTTACATACGCGGGCGGAAAAGAATTCAGCGCTCCGAACATGAATTTCGGATTTGTCGGTATATTTTCTATGACTTCGCGCGGGGTGCAGTCGTTTGTTACGTTGCAGCGCCCTTTTCCCGTTATCGAGAGCTTGACTCCGACCTTTTTGTTTTTCTCAAAGAGTGTTACAACGCATCCGAGTTCGGCTGCTCTGCCCGCACAGGCAAGCCCCGCCGCTCCCGCTCCGATGACGGCAACATTTGTTTTTCGGGTCATATGACCTCCGTTTCTTAATAAGATATATTATATCTGAAAAACTATTCATTGTCAAGAAAAATGTTTTGCGTGAAAAATCGGTCGGACTATTTACTTTTCGGGCGTATAGTGGTATAATTTTTATATAAATATAAATTCGTTTCGGAGGAAACTGTTATGAGAGTTATTATATGCGATAATTACGATGAGGTATCGAAAGAGGCGGCAAAAATATTTGCTGCTCAGGTATACATGAAGCCGAATTCCGTACTCGGACTTGCAACGGGCTCGACGCCCGTCGGCATGTACAAGATTCTCGCTGATATGAACAAGCGCGGCGAGATATCCTTTAAGGAGTGCAGGAGCTTTAACCTTGACGAATACTACCCGCTGTCGCCCGACAACGACCAGAGTTATCGCTACTTTATGAATACAAACTTCTTTGACCATATCGACATAGACAAGGCAAATACACGTGTCCCCGACGGTATGGCGAAAGACCCCGACGCAGCCTGCAAGGCTTACGACGAGGCTATCGATGCTGCGGGCGGTGTCGACATTCAGGTGCTCGGCATAGGTCAGAACGGTCATATCGCTTTCAACGAGCCGGAGGAGAGACTGTACTGCGGCACTCACCTTACCTCTCTTACCGAGAGCACTATAAATGCTAATGCACGCTTTTTTGAGAAGAAGGAGGACGTCCCGACGCACGCAGTCACCATGGGAATGGCTTCTATCATGAAGGCAAAGAAGATAATCCTTCTCGCAAACGGCAAGGCTAAGCATCAGGCTATAAAGGAATTACTCGACGACCGTATCACCACGTCAAATCCCTCGACGCTCCTGAAGGTTCATCCCGACACAGTTATTATTTGCGATAAAGAGGCTTACGAGGGCTGATTAGCTCGGTAAAAAGTGTAAAATACGGCGTTCCCGCTATGTCGGCAACGCCGTATTTTGCAAATAAGTTTTTCTCTGAAGATTTCTTACGGGAGGAAAGTCATGAAAAGGATAAACGGTATAATCCTCGGAGCGGTCGTTACGGCAGCGGGAGTTATCTTTCTGCTGAATTCCGTCGGGCTGACAAAC
Source organism: uncultured Eubacteriales bacterium (assembly GCA_934446285.1). GTDB lineage: Bacteria > Bacillota > Clostridia > Oscillospirales > CAG-272 > CAKSEI01. Next base: position 2,406 of record CAKSEI010000098.1, read on the forward strand.
ATAAATATTTTCTTTGACGGATGGTGGACACTTTTCCTTATTATTCCGTGCGCCGTGGGGCTTTTTACGGATACGGATAAGATAGGAAATCTGATAGGTCTTTTAATCGGCATTTTTCTGTTCTTGAGCTGTCTCGGAGTTATCAGCTTCTCGGCATTCTGGACGCTGATGCTGCCTACGATAGTAATTGTCATAGGTATTAAGATTCTCATAGACAATATCTTTAATTCAAAAGGCTCAAAGGTCAAGCGTGCACTCATATCCGACGGCGCACAGATAAAAAGCGGCAGCGCCGCTTTCTCGGGGCAGGATATGAACTTCGACGGGGAAAAATTTGACGGAGCGGAACTGAACGCGGTCTTCGGTGCGGTCAAGTGTGACCTGAGAGGGGCGGTCATAGAGAATGACTGCGTTATCGACGCTACGGCTGTATTCGGCGGTATCACGATCATCGTGCCGTCAAACATAAAGGTCAAAGTCAAATCATCCTCAATCTTCGGAGGGGTATCCGACAAGACCGCCAAGATGTCTGACGAATTCGAGCATACGCTTTATATAAACGCAAACTGTGTATTCGGCGGACTTGACATCAAATGAAAGAAGCGAATAAAATCATACTGTACCTCGCACTTGCCCTCGCTGCGGTCATGATATGCGGCACGGTCGGTGCGGTGTACGGAATAGCAGGCAGAATATTTGATTTTTCGGGAAAGGATAATGAACAAATGAAAATGAAAAAATTTGACGTAGGAACATCTGCACAGTCGATTGATATCGACATAGGCACGGCAAAGCTCGTGATAAATTCCGGAGATACGCTCTCGGTCGAGAGCGACTGCGACAGACTTGAGGCGGAAAACAGGAACGGAGTGCTCACCGTTGAGGAGAAAAAATCGGTTTTCAAAACTCACCGTGAGGAGTGCCACGTGAATATTACTCTGCCCGAGAACTGCGTTTTTGACAGCGTTTCGATAGACTGCGGCGCGGGCAGCGTCATAGCCGAGGGACTGCACTGCGCTGACCTTGAAGCAAATATAGGCGCGGGAAAGGCCGAGCTTAACAATATCTCCGTAAGCGGTGACTCGGATATCGACTGCGGCGCGGGCATGGCTAAAATAAGCGAAGCCTCCCTAAACAATCTCGACCTGAACCTGGGCGCGGGCAAGCTTGAGCTGAAAGGACGCCTTTCGGGCAAGAATTTCATTGACTGCGGTGCCGGTGCAGCCGAGATAGTCCTGCACGGCAAGCCCGACGACTATTGCATCACCGCCGACAGGGGAGCAGGAGTGATTACGATAGGCGGAGAGAACACAAATAAGGGCGGAGTTTACGGGAACGGCGATACGACCGTTGAGGTAAACGGCGGCGCAGGCAGGATGAGCGTTTCTTTCTCGGAGGATTAAATGCTCTTAATAGATAACCTGACAAAAACCTACGGGGACAAAAAAGCTGTCGACTCACTGAGCCTGCATATAAAGCCCGGTGAGATATACGGCTTTATCGGACACAACGGTGCGGGAAAGACAACGACGCTCAAGTCCGTCGCGGGCATACTGCGCTTTGACGGCGGAGACATAAGAATAGGCGGAGTCTCCGTAAAGGATGACCCCATCGCCTGCAAGAAAATAACCGCATATATCCCGGATAACCCCGACCTGTACGACTTTATGACGGGGATAAAGTATCTGAATTTCATAGGCGATATTTTTGCTTGCGACAAAGCCTCGCGCGATGCCGCGATAGAAAAATACGCCGCCGATTTTGAGATAGAAAAGGATCTTGCACAGCCTATTGCCGCATATTCGCACGGAATGAAGCAGAAACTCGCGATAATCGCCGCGTGGATGCACGCGCCGAGGCTTGTTATCATGGATGAGCCTTTCGTCGGGCTTGACCCGAAGGCTGCACACATTCTCAAGGGTATGATGAGAGAATTGTGCGAAGGGGGAGGGGCGATATTCTTCTCCACGCACGTCCTCGAGGTTGCCGAAAAGCTGTGCGACAAGGTAGCGATAATAAAGGACGGACGACTTATTCGCTCGGGTACGATGGAGGAAGTAAAGGGAGACGACTCTCTCGAGCAGGTCTTCCTTGAGCTTGAGGAAGAGTGATGCTGAAAATTCTCCTGAAAAAGCAGCTCGCGGAGATTTTCCGCAGTTATATCTACGACGCGAAGAAGAATAAGGCGCGCTCCGCACTTTCCGTCGCGATATATATCGCTCTCTTCGTCGTTCTCATGGTAGGTGTTCTCGGGACTGTGTTTACACTGCTCTCAGTCCTGCTCTGCTTACCGCTGACGGCGGCGGGAATGGGATGGCTCTACTTTGCGATAATGGGCATGCTCGCTGTGCTGCTCGGTGCTTTCGGCAGTGTCTTTAATACCTACTCCGGGCTTTTCCTCGCAAAGGACAATGACCTGCTGCTCTCTATGCCGATACCGGTGAGTACGGTTATGGCGGCGCGGCTTCTCGGCGTTTATCTTATGGGGCTTATGTACTCGGCGATTGTTTTTATCCCCGCCGCGGCAGTCTACGTGATAACGACCGACAGCTCGCCCTTATCCGTATTAAGCCTTATCATCATGATGCTGCTCATATCCGTCTTTGTGCTCACTCTGTCGTGTGCTCTCGGATGGGTGGTGGCAAAGGTAAGCCAAAAGCTTAAGAATAAGAGCTTTATTACCGTCATAGTATCGCTTGTCTTTATCGGTGCGTACTATTTTTTCTACGCAAATGCTCAGTCGGTCATCGAGGAGCTGGTAGCAAACGTCGGTTACTACGGTGGTATGATAAAGTCCGCTGCCTATCCCTTATATGTTTTCGGCATGGCGGGATGCGCCGACCCTATGTCGCTGCTTATTATCTCCGCAGTTATTCTCGGGCTTTTCGCGCTCGTGTGGGCGGTGATGAGAAAGAGCTTTCTCGGTATTGCCACGGACGCGGGAAAAACCGAATTCAAAAAATATACGGGCAATAAGGCGGGTAAAAAGGGCGTGCGCTCTGCGCTGCTCGCAAGGGACTTCGGAAGATTTTTCTCAAGCCCGACATATATGCTCAACTGCGGTCTCGGGATAATCCTCCTGCCCGCGCTCGGTATATTCGGCATTATAAAGCTGAGGGAAGTCGCAGACATACTTGCGTCCTCCTCGGCGGGAATCAATTCTGCCGTTATCCCCGCGGTAATATGCGCCGCAGTCTGCGGAGTATGTTCTATGAACGATATGTGCGCACCGTCATTTTCCCTCGAGGGCAAGAGCCTGTGGATAATAAGGACGATGCCCGTCCGTACCATTGACGTGATAATGTCAAAGGTGTATATGCAGCTTATCCTCACCGCAGTACCCGCGTGCGTATGCATTATCTGTATGGCTTTCGTTTACCCATATTCCGCACCCGAGCTTGTGTGTACGGTGCTGTGCGTCGGGGCGTATATACTGCTTAATACGCTTTTTGCGGCGTTTATAGGGCTAAAGACCGCCAATCTCAACTGGACGAGTGAAATAACTCCGATAAAGCAGGGTGCGGGCGTTATGCTCTCGCTCCTCGTCGGCTTTGCGCTTGCCGCACTGTGTGCGGTCGGGTACTTTTTGCTCGGCTTTATCGGCTTTGCCG
>CAKSEI010000099.1 GCA_934446285.1 uncultured Eubacteriales bacterium
ATACGGACGTTTTTTTCAAGTAAGTATTGAAAAGAAATCTTAAATGTTGTATAATAAAAACAGTACGGAGGTCACAATGAACGGTATAAAAAATTTTGCGATATCATTTATCGTTTCACTGATAATTTTCGGTCTTATCTCGTTTATAATCGTAAAACTCGCATGGCCGAGCACAAAACGGACGGTAAAAATGTCTTCATCCGATACAAAGGTAAGCGATACCGTAACGACACCGACGGAATAATAAAATCAGACCACAGAAATTTAGGAGAAAATATATGAAAGCCCAAGAAAAAACAATGGAAAAAATCGTTGCGCTTTGCAAAAACAGAGGCTATGTGTATCCCGGCTCGGAGATATACGGCGGACTTGCGAATTCGTGGGACTACGGTCCGCTCGGCGTTGAATTCAAAAACAATGTAAAGCGCGCTTGGTGGAAGAAATTCGTACAGGAGAATCCGTACAATGTCGGACTTGACGCAGCCATACTTATGAACCCGCAGGTATGGGTGGCATCGGGTCACGTAACTACCTTCAACGACCCGCTCATCGACTGCAAGGCGTGCAAAATGCGTCACCGCGCCGACAAGCTCATCGAGGACTGGTGCAAGGAGCAGAACGATACCGAGACAAACGTCGAGGCTATGACAAACGAGGATATGGTCGCTTTTATTCGCGAAAAGCAGATACCGTGTCCCGGCTGCGGCAAAAGCGACTTTACCGATATACGAAAGTTCAACCTCATGTTCAAGACTCATCAGGGCGTTACCGAGGACTCGTCGACTGAGGTATATCTGCGCCCCGAGACGGCACAGGGTATTTTTGTCAACTTTAAGAATATACAGCGCACGACAAGACGCAAAGTGCCTTTCGGCGTTTGCCAGATCGGTAAAAGCTTCAGAAATGAAATAACTCCCGGTAACTTTATCTTCCGCATACGTGAGTTTGAACAGATGGAGCTTGAATTCTTCTGCAAGCCGGGGACGGACCTTGAATGGTTCGACTATTGGCGCAGCTATTGCCGCGATTTCCTCGTAAATCTCGGGCTTGAGGAGAGCAGCCTGCGTCTGCGTGATCATGAGAAGGAGGAGCTTGCATTTTATTCCAAGGCTACAACCGACTTTGAATTTCTCTTCCCGTTCGGGTGGGGCGAGCTTTGGGGCGTTGCCGACAGGACGGACTATGACCTCTCTCAGCATGCAAAGTTCTCGGGAGAGCCTATGGAGTATTTCGACCCCGAAACAAATGATAAATACGTCCCCTACGTCATCGAGCCGTCGCTCGGAGCGGACCGAGTCGCTCTTGCTTTCCTATGCAACGCGTATGACGAGGAGCAGGTAGGAGAAAATGATACGCGAGTCGTAATGCATCTGCATCCCGCGCTCGCTCCCGTAAAGGCTGCCGTGCTGCCGCTCTCAAAGAAGCTCTCGGACAAGGCAGGTCAAATGTACACCGAGCTCTCTAAGAAATTCAATGTCGAGTTTGACGAGTCCGGCTCTATAGGCAAGCGATATCGCCGTCAGGACGAGATAGGTACGCCTTTCTGCATATGCTACGACTTCGACTCCGAGAACGACGGCTGCGTCACCGTGCGTGACCGCGACACCATGGAGCAGGTTCGCATACCGATATCCGACGTGGCAAAGTACATAGACGACAGAATGGAATTCTGAATTTGAAAACAGGCTCACGAGGCGCACTCCGAAAGGAAGTGCGCCTCGGTTATATTCGCCTGACGGTGAGTTTAATTGAACTTCGGACAGCGATATTATGCTTCGCATAGCAGTTGTATTGCCTGCGGCAGTTTAACTTAAGAATACGATATCACGAAAGCCGGAAGGCTTTCTTATCACATTAAAAATTCAAAAAGAATAATAACGCTTCGCGCAAAGCCCCGAAATATCACTTTGTCTATAGGCACAGCGAACATCGGTTTTTATCGACGATTAACGGACTCTATCCGAAAGTCCGCGTTTTTTGTGTTTTTATGCATGCTCGCACTTTCTATGGCATATGAATTTGAAATAAAAAGATAAGCGCACGGCGGGCGGCGGGGCGCTTTTTCTGTTGACTTTTACGTCGCAATATATTATAATTATAAGGAATAATTATAAAGCGAGAAAAATGACATGAAGAGAAGAGAATGCAGAGAAAGAGCGCTTGAGCTTATTTTTGAGGGTGATTACTGCGCCTTTGAGGAGCCGGAGAATATTTATGCGCGTGCACTTGAGGTGCGCGGATTTGAAGATGATGAATATGTGAAAAAACTCTTTTTCGGGGTTGCCGAAAAGCACGGCGAGCTTGATGAGATAATATCGGATAACCTCAAGGGATGGAAGCGGGAGCGTATATCACGCCCCGTTCTTGCCGTGCTGCGGCTCGCCGTCTATGAAATGACATACTGCGGGGTTGCAGTCGGGATAGTTATAAACGAGGCACTTGAGCTTGCGAGAGAATATGACGTAGACTCCTCACCCGCATTTGTAAACGGCGTGCTCAATGCGGCAGCGGAGCAAAAGGGCTTAAAGGCTTGAGCACCGTTATCGCCTTTGACACGAGCAATTATACGACCTCCCTTTCCGTAGTAAAGGACGGACGTATTACGGAGAACAGGAAAATTCCCGTTCCGGTCAAAAAGGGCGGACGGGGAGTAAGGCAGTCGGACGCGGTTTTTCACCATACGGTAAACCTTGCGAAAATTTCACGTGGACTTGAGAAAATCGACTATGACGCGGTAGGCGTATCGGATAAGCCGCGAAATGTTGACGGTTCGTATATGCCGTGTTTTCTCGCGGGAACGGCGTGCGCGTCGGTGCTCTCGGATACTCTCGGATTGCCCCTCTACCGTTTTTCCCATCAGCAGGGACACGTAAGGGCGGCTCTATACTCGGCAGGAAGGAGCGAATTATACCGCGAGAGGATAATCGCCTTTCATCTCTCGGGCGGCACTACCGAGATGTTGCTGTGCGACGGCGGCGATATACGCGCCATAGGAGGCACGCTTGATATAAGCGCGGGCAAGCTGATAGACAGGACGGGCGTAAAGCTCGGGCTTGACTTCCCGTGCGGAGCGGCGCTTGACGGTCTTGCGCGCAGCGCCGGAGATATAAAGGTGAAAATCGCCGATAAGGGCTTTTACTGCAATCTCAGCGGCTGTGAAAATACGGTTGACGGAATGCTCGCACAGGGTGAGCCCCCCGAGATAATTTCCGCATATGTTTTTGCTTGTGTGCGGACGGCGGTAGAAAATATGCTGCGCCGTGCCGCATCCGAGTACGGCTCGCTGCCGGTGCTCTTCTCCGGCGGGGTAAGTTCGAGCGCGGTTTTGCGCGAATATTTCTCGGCAAAATACGGCGCCCTTTTCGGTTCCCCCGAGTACTGCTGCGACAACGCGGCGGGAACGGCGCTTCTCACGGAGGAGGCTCTCAATGCCGTCAGTTGAAAACAGAGCGGTCTCGGTTTCGCAGGCAGCCATGTATATAAAGAGCAGGCTCGAGACCGACGCTTTTCTGCGCAATATATGTATAAACGGTGAGATATCGGGCTTCACAAGACAAAGAACCGGGCATCTTTATTTTGACTTAAAGGATGATTCGGCTGTACTTTCCGCCGTAATGTTCGCGGGAAGTGTGAAATTCCTGCGTTTTGCACCCTCCTCGGGCATGAAGGTCACGGTCACGGGGCGCGTTACCGCATACGAAAAGGGCAGCAGATATCAGATAATAGTGTCATCGATAGAGCCCGACGGAATAGGCTCGCTGCATCTTGCTTTTGAGCAGCTGAAAAAAAAGCTGGCGGATGAGGGGATTTTCGCAGCTGAGCACAAGAGACCATTGCCGAAGATACCTCGCTCGGTGGGAGTTGTTTCATCTCCTACGGGTGCTGTCATACGGGATATACTTAATGTGAGTGCGCGTCGCTTTCCTTTTGCCGAAATAGTGCTCTATCCGGCGCTCGTTCAGGGACAGAGAGCGGCGGAGGAGGTGTCGGAGGGCATCAGGTTCTTTAATGAGAAGCATCGATGCGACGTTATAATAATTGCGCGCGGCGGCGGCTCAATTGAGGACTTATGGCCTTTTAACGACGAGGGACTTGCCCGCACGATATATTCATCTGACATACCCGTGGTAAGCGCCGTCGGACACGAAACGGACTTTACCATAGCGGATTTTGCGGCTGATTTGCGTGCACCCACGCCGTCCGCCGCAGCCGAGATAGTTTTCCCGGATACACAGGAGTTAAAAAATAAATTTCTAAATGTTACAGAGAAGATGAAAAGCTCGCTTTTCGCAAAGTCAACGGCGTACCGACTGCGTATTGACTCTCTCGCGGAATGCAGGGCGCTTAAGCGTTCCGAATGCATTACCGACGACAGGCGCATCGCACTTACAGCCTCGGAGGACAGGCTTGAGCGCAGCTTTGCTTACCTCCTCTCCGTAAAGAAAAGCGCACTCGGTGAGCGCGCGGCACAGCTTGACGGGCGCAGCCCGCTTGCAGCTCTGAATAGGGGTTATGCCGCTGTGACGGGCGAGAACGGCGGTATGATAGGAAGTGTATCGGAGCTTTTCGTTGGTATGAATATATTACTCAGAATGAAAGACGGCTCGGCTCGCGCCGTGGTGAAAGGAGTAGAAAATGGGCGAAAAGAATAAAAAACCTACATTTGAGGAGTCTCTCGTGCGACTTGAAGACATAGTAAAAAAGCTTGATAATCCTCAGACTCCGCTCGATGAGTCGATAGAGCTTTTTGAAGAGGGGGTCGGGCTTGTAAAAAGCTGCAACGGTATGCTTGACGAAGTGGAGAGACGGATAAAAATTATTTCCGACGGCAAGGAGGTTGAGTTTAAAGGTGAGTGAAGAACTGAAAAAAATCATGGCTCGCGACATAGAGCTGGTAAATAAAGCTCTCTGCGAGTATCTGTCGGAGACGGACGCAGATTTTGAAGTGCTTTTTAAGGCGGTTAATTACAGCGTCGATGCGGACGGCAAGAGGATAAGACCTTTTCTCACTCTTGAGTTCTGCCGCCTTTTCGCCGGGAATATAAACGATGCTTTGCCTTATGCGTGCGCTGTTGAGATGATACATACCTATTCTCTTATTCACGACGACCTGCCGTGTATGGACAATGACAGCATGAGAAGGGGCAAGCCGACAAATCATAAGGTTTTCGGCGAGAGTACGGCGCTGCTCGCAGGCGACGCTCTGCTGACGCGCGCTTTCGGTGTTGCGGCGAGTGCTCATCTTCCCGCGAGAAATGTCGTAAGAGCAATGGAAATCCTATCGGAGAAAGCCGGAATGTTCGGCATGATAGGCGGTCAGCAGATAGATTTGCTCGCCGAGGGGGGACATGGGTGCGACGAGCGCATTTTAAGAAAAATGCACGAAAAGAAAACCGGGGCTCTGATAGAAGCGGCGTGCAGGCTCGGGGCTAATGCCTCGCGAACGCTTTCACACTCGGCAGAGGATTTGGCAGCAGAATATGCGCGTGCCCTCGGCATGGCATTCCAGATAAGGGACGATATACTTGATGCCTGCGGCGACCCCGACAAGCTCGGTAAGGACGTTGGCAGCGACAGCGCAAACGGCAAGACTACGTTTGTCACCCTGTACGGCATGGAGGAGTCTATGCGCCTTGCAGCGGAGTATACGGAGAGGGCGATAGACGTTGTAAAAAAGCAAGACGGCACGGGAGTGCTCGTCGATTTTGCCCGTGAAATGCTCGTGCGTGACAAATGAGACTTGACGTCTATATGGCGCAGGCGGGCATTACGGACAGCAGGAGCAGGGCGAGAAGCCTTATCGACTCGGGCTTTGTCAGAGTTGACGGGGTCCTTGTAAGCAAGGCATCCTTTTCCGTTCCCGAAGGCGCGGAGATAACCCTCTCCGAGCATCCGAAATATGTCGGCAGGGGTGCACTCAAGCTTGAGGCGGCGCTTGACGCTTTTGACATCGACCCGCGCGATAAGAGATGTGTCGATATAGGCGCGTCGACAGGCGGCTTTACCGAC
>CAKSEI010000100.1 GCA_934446285.1 uncultured Eubacteriales bacterium
CCCTTATCCTGCCGAATTTTCTCGGTGTAGAGGGTGTATATCTCGCAGAATCGGTGGCGGATGCGACCTCGGCAATCTGCTGTACCGTTATCTTCGCTCTTACCTTCCGCAAGATTCTCAAAAAGCGTGAACAGACATAAATTAAATAATCAAGCGGTCACAAGGACAGATACAGCCCCGTGACCGCTTTTCTTATATCCACCACTCAGGTGTCAGCTCTCCGAGCGTTATCACCTTATCTTTTTCATAGTCGAGCATTATCTCAACATTCTTATAATCATCCGCCATAAGCTGTACCATAAACTCTCTGCATGCCCCGCACGGCGCACCCGTCTTTCCGTCCGGCATAATTGCAATAACTCTTCTGATTTTATCATCGCCGTTCGTTATCATATTGAAGATTGCGTTTCGCTCCGCACATATTCCGAGAGTGGAACAAGTGTCTATGCAAACTCCTGTATAGATTTTGCCCGAAGCCGACAGCACAGCGGCGGCTACACCGCCTGCGGAAATATATCCGTTTATATCTCTGCTGTTCTGCACCGATTTAGCCCTTGCGTACATTTCATTCCATATCTTATCCATTTTTTATCTCCGTGTTGATTAAAGTAAATCTGCGATTTTTTCAAGTATAGCATTAACATCTTTTTTAGTCAAGCAACCGTAAATTGTATTTTTAGCACCGCCCGCACATTTCCCGTGCAGGCGGTGCTTTGCGTTTATTTCAGAAATTCCGCCAGTATCTGACCGAGTACCCTGTACTGCTCATCGCTGAGCCTTTTTCTTACTGTATTGTTGTATTCGTGAAAAGCGTCTATAAGCAAGCGAATGCAGTCAGCCTGTCCGTCCGTAAGCCCGATAAGCGAAACCGTTCCGGATTGCTGTAAGCCGCACAATTCATCGATTGATACACATAATTCTTTTGACAATGTGCAGAGCGAATCTAAAGACGGACTGGCAGTATTGTTTTCATATTTGCTAATCATAGAATTGCTCACACCAAGAATTTTTGCAATTCTCTCCTGTGTGATATTTTTTTCATTGCGATATTTCTTCAACCTTGCTCCGAAATCATACGGTTCATTCATAATCAACATTCCTTTAATTCACTATTTTGATTCAATCACTTGAATTTAATTCAAGTTTATGCTAAAATAGTTGCATTAAACGAAATAATTATCGAAAAAAGTTGAATTAAATTCAGCTTTTTATCTATGGAGCAAAAATAACGTGCAACAACAAATAAAATCCAGACAACGTGTGACCGAACACGGCGAGGTTTTCACCGCCGAGCGTGAAGTAAAGGCAATGTGCGACCTTGTAAAACAGGAAACCGAGCGTATCGACAGCCGTTTTCTTGAAATAAAGACTCGCTATTTGATACAAAATGCTGCCGCATAACCGCAGGGGTGTCGCGGTGTCGTTAGGGGTGTCGGTTTACTGACCGGCGCTATTTTTGTATATAGGAGATATGAAAATGCCAACAATATCAAAAAAAGAGCTGGAGGATTACCAGCAGTTGTGTAAAGATCGAAATAACGGTAGAATATTAACACCAGATGGGCTTAGGCTCATTTGTGAAGCATATAAAAACGATCCGGAATCCATTGGAAAGCATATGCTGGAAACACTGGCCCGGATGCAGAATAAGGAGCGATATTAAGATGGCTGATTCAACTTTTACCATTTTTTATTCGTGGCAATCAGATCTTCCTAATAGCACAACGCGCGGACTTATCGAAAGTAGTATTGAGGCGGCGGTTAGAAGCCTGAGAGATACGGTTTCCGTATATGCTGATCGCGACACGCAGGGAGTGACTGGTTCACCGGACATTGTACAAACTATTTTCTCAAAAATTGACGAAAGCGATGTGTTTGTAGCAGATGTTACGTCAGTTGCCACATATCATCCTTTGGATAAAGACGGAAATGAGGCAGACAGACTCAAGGCAACCCCCAATGCTAATGTTATGATTGAGCTTGGTTATGCTACGCAAGTTGTAGGCTGGGATAATATTATTTGTATAATGAACGATGATTATAGTCATGATGGGGAGATTCCGTTTGATATAGAGCACCATAGGCTTACACATTTCTCGTTACTGGGAAGAGAAAAATCAGAAGTTCGCAAGCAATTGAGGGACATTATTGCAGATACTGTCATGAATGTAATGGAAAACGGAAAAAGAGTACGGCCTCAGTTCTCTAACATTTCTATTGGAAGTTGGAGTGGTGAAGCAAAGGCAGTTAGCAAAAATCTAATCCCCTATAATGTTTATGCGTCAGGGGCAGCAAAGTCTATAAAAGAGGTTATGCTGGACACAATTCGAATGTTACTTGAAAACATCCAGAATGCAAAGGTAAGGAATGTTGATGAATTACCTCCTGTTGAAGAAATTGCGCCAGAGAAAAAAAGCGTCCAAGGCAAAACAATCATAACAAAAGATGGTATTGAACTTACTCCACTACCAAGCAAAGTGCTTTTAGATTTTAATAAGTGGAGTCCTGTTGTTATTCAAGAAAAAGAGAAAACAGATACCATAGCACAAATAATGGCTTACTTGGGAATCGAAGTGGGCATGGAAATATTTGATTTTGGCGGATTGAGACGTAAGCCTTCTATGATTCCCGGTTTTGGAAGTGAGTACGACGGAACGGATGAAGAAAAACAGAAATATGATGATTATGTCGAAATAGTGGCTACAATTGCCAGAATTCAAATGCTCGAAACGTATTTTAAGACATTTGATGGAGTAATCCTTCTTCCGCTTGCAGCCCAAAACGAATCCTCAATTTCTGATAGCGATATTACTATCTCTATTCAAATTGAAAATTCAACGGCAGAAGCTATATATCCTACGGCAGAGCTAATTTGCGATGACCTAAAAGGTGTTGAGGGGTATGTTTATGAAGAAGGACTTGTTGAGATGGCCCTCGCTCAGAATAACACTGTGGATATAAAGAACAGTCGAGATGATAGGCTTTGGGGCATGGAGGATCAGCGAGGCGAAATGGATGCCATGCTTCGAAGTGGAATTAATGGTCAGCCGAGATATACGGAAGAAGATTATGTGCGAGAGCTATCAAGATATATAGCTTCTCCTGAAGCAGGAAACTCTGAGGTATATTCATTCCACATTCCTTCATTACATGCAAAAGAATCAAAATGGTTGTCGAGGATGATAATTCTTAGGCCGCTTAAAGACACTATACAGCTCAGTTATTCAATTAAATCGAGTAGTTCAAATGGCGATTTAGCAGGCACACTTGAACTTACTGTATAACGAGGTACTCCCCATCACTGGAACAATCCAATGGTGGGGAGCATTTTTATGCTTGGATTTCCTGACCGTTCTTGAAGGTGAAGCGAATGTCATCGGCGCTGTAGACCGTGGCGTAATCCACCATGCTGTGCCAGCTTTCAAGGGAGAACTCAGCCAGTGCGTCCGGCATCTGTTCAAAGGCGTTCAGGAAAGTTCCCGTGTTGGCTCTGGCCGTCTGCTTTTCCTGAATCTCGGCGGTGACTTCTTCCAGTCGGGTCTTGGCCCGGTCGAAGCGCTGTACCAAGCTGTCGTAGCGTTTTTGGTATTCGGTCTGGTTCAGCGCGGTGCGGGCGTTCTCTTGAATGGCCTGCTGTACCATGTCGGAGACCACCTGCGTTTCTTCGAGGAGCTGGGCCTGTTCCGCTTCCAGCTCGGTGGTGTCGAACAGGAGCGCCTGCATCTCTCTGCCGTTGGCGATGACCGCAGCCTTTGTGGCCAGCAGCTTGTTCGCCGCCGAAAGGAAGTGCAGCTGGATTTCTTCATCCGTCAGGTGCGGTGTTTGGCACCGGCAGTCGCCATCAAATTTGTGATTGCACTGCCAGATGGTCTTGCGGTACTTGCTGTTGGAGTGCCACACCTTTGAGCCGTACCAGCTTCCGCATTCGCCACACTTGATTTTGGTGGAAAAGGCGTGGACTCCGCTGTGGTACTTTTTGCCCTTGCCGCGTTTTGCCATTTCCCGCTGCACCATCTCGAACACTTCAGGGTCGATGATGGCTTCGTGGTTATCCTCGACATAGTACTGCGGGATTTCACCCTCGTTGACCTTGGTCTTCTTGGTCAGGAAATCGACGGTGTAGCTTTTCTGAAGGAGCGCATCGCCCTTGTACTTCTCATTGCTGAGGATACTCTTGACGGTGGAAATGCTCCATTTTTTCTTGCCGCCGGGTGTCGGAATGCCGTCCTTGGTGAGGGTATCGGCTATGCCGTGGTAGGTCATGCCCTGCAGGAACAAGCTGTAGATGCGCTTGACGATGACTGCCTGCTCTCGGTTGACCACCAGATTCCCGTCCGGGCCTCGGTCGTAGCCAAGGAAGCGCTGGAACGGAACACTGACCTTTCCGTCTGCGAAGCGCTTTCTCTGGCCCCAAGTGCAGTTCTCGGAAATGCTGCGGCTTTCTTCCTGTGCCAGTGAGGACATGATGGTCAGGAGCAGCTCGCCCTTCCCGTCAAACGTCCAGATGTTCTCCTTTTCAAAATAGCACTCGATGCCGTTTTCCTTGAGCTGACGGATGGTGGTCAGGCTGTCCACCGTGTTCCGGGCAAACCGGCTGACGCTCTTGGTCACGATGAGGTCGATTTTCCCGGCCAGCGCATCCGCGACCATGCGTTTGAAGCCCTCGCGGTGCTTGGTGCTGGTGCCGGTTATGCCTGCGTCCGTATAAACATCGACGAACTCCCAATCGTCCCGGCTCTTGATGTAATTGGTGTAGTAATCAATCTGGGCCTCGTAGCTGGTGAACTGGTCGTCGTGGTCAGTGGAAACACGCGCATAACCGGCGACCTGGCGCTTTTTCTGTTCTGTGATAGGCGTAGCCGTGAAGCGGGTCAGCGTGGCCGGGATGGTGGTAATCTTCTTAGTCGTTTTCGGCATGGCGTTCCCTCCATTTCGCTTTCATGACCTCGCTCATGTGCTTCTTCCGCTCCTCGGTATGACGCGGCATCTGGCGCTTCTGGGCAAAGGTTCTGGAAACCTCATGTCCGTCCCGGAAGTGAAAGGCAATCTCATTGTCTGCGGGCACCGTCGCGTAAGCCAGCTGCTGATTGAAAAGCTCCTCGTCAAACTCCGGCAGGCCCATCACGTCTGCTATGAGCGCCTTTAGCGTGTCCTCCCGGATGCCGACTTTGGAGCAGTCCACCGCTGTCGGTGATGAGCAGTACCAGGAGCGTACTACCGTCCCGTCCACGCGCTTGTGCGTCTGGCAGCGATAGTTTGCGCCGCATCGTCCGCATTTGATGAAGTGGGTGAAGGTGTGGTAGCATTTCCATCCGGTTTCCCGACTGCGCCGGTACTCACTGACCGCCTTGCGCCGTTCTGCTGTCCAGCTTTCCTTCTTTGCATTCCGACTCCAGTGATGCTCAAAGGAGGTACCATCAGTGAGCTCGAAAACCATCGTGCCAGTGGCCGGAATCGTAACCTTCGCCACCCGCCCCGAAAACGTATCCTCATCAAATTCCGGCAGACCGAGTGCCTTGGCGCATTCCTCTTTGAGAACGTCCTCTCGTATCGTGCCGGAGAAACAGTGTGCTCCCTTGCGCTTGTTTGTGCCGCAGCCGTAGAAAGTGTAACGCTCCCCAAGCTGACTGGTCTTGGCCCGGTTCTTCCGGGTATTGCGTACAAAACTGGCACCGCAGAGGCCGCATTTGATTTTCGAGGTGAAGCAGCTGGTGTTGATGCTCCAGTTAGCCAGAGCGCCAAGCTCCTGCCGCCGTGCAATCTCAGCCTGCACCGCCTGATAAGTCTCCATCGGGATGATGGCCTCGTGGGTGTTCTCCACGAAATACTGAGGCAGCTCACCGTGGTTTTTGCGCGTCTTTTTGCTGATGGGGTCAAGCGTGTATTCCTTCTGGAACAGCAGGTTCCCGGTGTAGGTGATGTTTTTGAGGATGGCCCGAATAGAGCTGTTGGGAAAATGCATCCCCTTCATGGACTTGACGCCCATCTCCTCCAGCTGCTTTTC
>CAKSEI010000101.1 GCA_934446285.1 uncultured Eubacteriales bacterium
TGATGCTGGAAGCGCTGGGTGGGCAGCTCGGAGTAGGTCTCCCAGCCGTTGGCGTCGGACTCGATCATCCAGTTGTCACCGATGTGGGTGTAGATGATGATCTCGTTCTCCCAGTCCATGGAGATGACGCGGGTCAGCTGGCTCATAGCACGATGGGACATGCCGCTGTGATGCATGGGGCCGTCGTTGGTCTTCCAGGTGACCTGCAGGATGCCGTCCTCACGCTTCAGGTCGGCGAAAGCCTTAAACCACTCTTTGTACTCGTCAAAACCGGGGAGCTTGACATAATCGGCCAAGGGCTTGCTCATGATAAATTCCTCCTTGATATAAATAGATCACGCGTAAAATTGAAAATGGTCAAGTCTCCAACCGCCTTATCCGTCCCAAACCGCGGCCAAAAGAGAGGGGGAGACCGGAGCTTCGGACACCTAATTTAGTTGGCTAACTTCTATCGTGATAGTAGCATAGGACTGCGATATTGTCAAGGTCATCGTGGGCCGGAGACGCTTTTTCAGCATTTTTGTGTTTTGAGGCAGGTCAAATCCAGCAGTTTGACTATTGAAACTGAAAGGAACCGAAAACGGGCTCGGGGATCGCCCGGGAGAGCCTGAGAATGGGGAAAGCCCCGCCGCTTAAAGTGAAGCGGCGGGGCTTTTCAACTGTGTTTTTCCGCGCTGCGGGGAGAGATCAGCCCATGACCTCGCCGCCGGGGGCGGAGTTGGCGTTGGACCAGATGCGCTCCAGCGCGGCCCAGTCACGCTCGGTCAGCTTGGCGGTCCAGTTCTCCACCTGCGCCTGATTCACGGTGATCCAGGTGTAGTCGTGGGAATTGGTGGCCTCCTGCATGGCGGCGTAGTACCAGGCGTTGATGTTGCTGTTGTCCGGCCAGGTGATCATCACGCCGTAGCCCAGCAGGTGCGCCGCGTCGGGCTTGCGGCCGAGGGTGCGGTTGACGATGGTGCAGGTCTCGGCACGGGTGATGGGATCGTTGGGACGGAACATGCCGTTGCCGTCGCCCTCAATGAGGCCGAACTCCACGGAGGCGGCCAGATAGCGGACGTACCACTCATCGCCCTTGACGTCGGGGAACCGACCGTCATAGGCGAACTTGTTGATGTCGGCGTACTTGAAGAAGCTCACGGCGATCTTGGTCAGCTCGGAGCGGGTGATGGGGGCGGAGGGACGGAAGGTGCCGTCCAGATAGCCGTTGATGATGCCCATATTGCTCAGGGTGGAGATGGCGTTGTTGCACCACAGGTCGGCGGGGACGTCGGAGTAGGAGTTGGTCTGGCTCCAGTACTGGGTGCGGGCCTCATCGGTGAGCAGGCGGAAGAATATCGTGGCGACCTCGCCGCGGGTGATGTTGGCCTCGGGGCGGATGGTGCCGTCGGTGAAGCCGATGAGATAGGCCACATGATCCTCGGTGTTCAGCTCGGGCGTGGGCGGCGTGGGGGGATTGGGATTGAAGTAGTAATAGGTGTACTCGTTCTTGAACTCGGCCTTGGCGCCGCGCTCCAGCTCGATGAACTTGCCCTCGGGGGTGCGGGACATCAGGTTGTGATACTCAATCACGGGCTTGCCCTCGCTGTCCAGTTCGATGACGATGGTGAAGTAGTAGACGGTATCGTCATACTTCACATCGGTGGCATTGCCCTTGATCTCGCTCACTTCGACGAAGTAAGTGCCTTCCTCAAGGTAGATGGTGCCGAAATTGACGTCCAGCGTCTGGCCGGTGGTGATCCGGACAGTGCCGGTGATGGGCTTGCTCAGATCAGTGGCGGGCTTCGGGGCCTCCTCGGCGGTCAGGCTGTTGGAGATGGCCTCCTCGTTGATGGTGGCGGTGAAGGTGAAGTCGGCGGTGTTGGACCAGCCGTAGGTGCTGGTGTAGGTCTTCTTCACAAAGTCGCCCAGCTTCACGGCGAAGGTGTCGGGATCGCCCTCGAAGAGGTTCGCGATGGTGATCTCGTGGTTGACGTGATACGTGCCCTGATAGTTTTTGATGAAGTCATTGATGGTACTGGGGTAGAGATTAGCGAGGGCGGTGTACATGGCGATATACAGATCGCCCGTCTCCTCATCCTGCGCGACGGCGACGGCCAGACCGTACTCGCTGGTGTCGTAGTGCATTCCGGCGGTGCGGCCCTCGGCTTCCTGCACCTTAAAGATATAAACACCGGCCTGCTTGAAGGTCAGAGTGCCGTTGTCAAAGGTGTAGCGGGAATCGGCGGGCGTATCGGTCACGACCGTCCAGCTGCCGAAGGACGCGGTGCCGGCGGCGGTCATGGTGACGCTGCCGGAGAACTTGGCGTCGGAGGCCTTGCGGAAGTCGTCCCACTTGGCGGGCTGTGCGGCGTAGCCGTATTCGGTGATGTTGACGGTGAAGGTCTCGTTGATGCTCTCCACATAGCCGGTGGTGGCCAGATCCTTCTTGATGTTGAGGTGACCGTCTCCGTCCCCGCCCAGAATGATGGTGGGCAGCTTGGTGTAGGTGTAGATGAACTTATCGCCGTCGTGAACGTCCATCGTGGTGGTGGGTTCAACATCCCACCTGCCGTTGCTGTAACCGGCGTTGGGGGTGGGAGTGGGAATGTCGCCGTCGGCCAGATGGCCAACGCCGTTGGTCAGCTTGACGGTGACGGTCTTGGTGGTGGAGCCGTTCTCCTTCCACGTGCCGTTCACGACCTCGAAGGTAACGGTGACCTCGGTGATCACATCGTCCTTCGTCCAGTAGCCGGTCAGCGTGACGTTGTCAGCAGGCATGGTGAACTTGCCATCGGTGACGTTCAGACCGTCAGGGGCATTCCAGCCGTGGAAGGTGTAGCCGGTAACGGAGGGCACATCTTCCACGGTAACAGGCGCGCCGTACTTGTAGGACACCGTGGCGGGCGCGGCGGGCTCGGGATCGGGATGAACATCGCCGGTGTAGGCGTAGCTTACCTCATAGGAATTGCGGGTGTAGTACAGCTTGAGGACGGTGCTGCCGTTGGCGGCAACGGTGCCGGACAGGACGTTGTTCGTATTATTCTCATCAAAGGTGAAGCCCTCGATGGCTGCCGGGGCCTCGCTCACGGAAGCGTCGGTGGTGCTGGCGACTTCGCGGGTGCGGGTGGGATCGGTGTCCAGATCATAGCCGTCGCCCGCGAGGTTCTGGAGATAATACTCCACCTTGTAGTTGGCAGCCTTGGCGGTCTTGCTCCAACTGCCGGTCAGCGTAACATTCTTGTCGGGCATGGTGAAGGTGCCGTCCTCGCCGATGGTTGCGTCGGAGGTCGACCAGCCGCTGAACTCGTAAGTGTAGCCGTCCTCTCCGTCGAAGGTGGTGACGGTGGTATCGACGGTCACGGTATCGTTATAATTGTGGCTTTCGTCAGCGGGAGCATTGGGCGCACCAGTGGGAATAGTGCCGGTGTACTGATAGTGCACCGTGTGGGAATTGACGGTGCTGCTCCAGCTGCCGGTCAGCGTAACATTCTTGTCGGGCATGGTGAAGGTGCCGCTGGAGATGGTCACGTCGTCGCTCGTCCAGCCGTCGAAGGTGTAGGTATAACCCTCCCAGTCAAAGGTGCCGTTGGGGTACTTGACGGTGACGGTCTGGCCCTTGATATAGTTGGTTTTGTCCTCGATGGTCGGCGCGTTGCCGGGGGCGGTGTCATCGTACCCATAGGTCACCTTATAGGCGGTCACGGGAGCCGTGGGAGAAGCGACGGTGGCGAAGACTTGGTTGTCCTTGCCCATGACCGCGCTTTCGTTGGTGACATAGTATTTCTCGCCGTAATCCCAGCCTGTAAAGCCGGCGTCCGGCGTGATCTCGAAGGTCACGACCAGCTTCTTGCCGGTGGGCTGACCGTCCTCCTTCACGGCGACGGCGTTGTCGGCGTAGTTAAAGCCGGTGGCGGTGACGGTCTTGCCGTCCACACTGACGGTGACGCCGGTGACGTCTTTCATCTCGGTATCCCAGACGTCATTGTTGTTGGCATCCTTACCCTTGTAGTCCACGGTCTTGACGGTATAGCCGGTGAGCTTGCCGTTATCGTCCAGATTGGCGAAGTGGAAATAATCGGACAGAGTGTCGGACACGGCGGTTTCGGTCGTGGCGGGCACGTTGGGCTCGATTTCGCCGGCGATGGTCTCGAAGATGGCTTCCAGACCGGCGGCGTTGGTGGCGGCATGGTAGTAATTGCCCTCGCTCCGTGTGCCGAGTCTATCGATCGAGGTGGCGTTGGGGTAGTTGGAGGACACACCGTGCATGTATTTGTTGAAGTTATCGCTGACGTTGTCGGTGCCGTCAGCATTCTTGGGCCTGGCTCCGTCAAACATGCCGATGGTGAAGACCTTGGCGCCGTCCGCCTCCAGCGCGTTGGCCCTGCTGATGGCGTCGTTGGCAACGTTGGTTTCAAAGCCACTACTATGGTTGGGCTCACCGTCGGTGAACATGATCACGATCTTGCCGTTGCCCGGAGTGGCCTGTTCCAAAGCCTTCGTGACTTTACTCATGCCGTAGTCCGATGCGGTCGCGCCGGCGGCCTTCAGGCCGCTTACGGCGTCCTTCAGCGCGGTCACGCCAGCTGTGTCCACTGTGGTCAGAGCTTTGACGATCTGGGTGTAGTTATAAGTGTACCCCGTACTCTGATAGGTGTCGTTGCCGATTCTATCAGTTTCGTTACCGGAAAATTTCACGATGGAGATCCTGCTGGTGGGAGACTTGGCCGCCACAGTGTCGATGAAATTATTGACGGCGGTCTGCATGGCGGCGAGCATGGTAACGCTGCCGCTGCCGGTTCTGGTGTAGAGCACGCCGGTCCACGCGGCGGCGGTGTAGCTGCTGACTTCATCGCCCAGCTGGATCCGGTTCGGCCAGCTGCCGTAGTACAGGTAGCAGCGGTAGTCGAACACACCATATCCCCTCCAGCCGACCGGATAGTATTTCCCGTCGTCGGCCAGATAATAGTAGCTGCCGTTTTCGATGTCCTCACAGCTCCAGCCCCGGGATTCGGTCGCCGTATAGGTGTAGTTTTCGATGGTGTCTGTCATGGAGCCGGACACGTCCAGCAGAAGGACGATGTCCATGGGCTTGACGGAATCCGGCTTCACCTCGCCGGTGACCCAGGATTCCAGCGTGATGGTGTACTTGCCGGTGTTGGGGTCGTACTTGGCGGTCTTGACCAGCTTCGCGCCGGTAGTTTCGGCGCTCGCCTCCCTGGCAGTGACCACCGACGACGATTCGTCGGTTTCGGGCTCGTCAGCCAGCGCGCTCACGGGGAGCACGCCGACGGTCATGATGACTGCCAGCAGGGCCGCCAGCCATCGCTTCCCTGTTTTCTTCTTCATAGTTTTCATTATATTCATTAGTATAAAATATACTAACAGAAGGTCCCTTTATCTTTCCTTGTCTCTCCAAATCTAAAATAGCATCAAGTATATCCCAATTATTTATTTCTAATACCATTTTTGCATCTTCATATGTTATTCCTGTCTTTGTCCTTAATTTCTCTACAAGATTAAGCCTATCCACAACTGTTCCTCCAGCCTGTATTTAATAATAACTAATTTAAGTAAATACTCATTTATTAAATTATACCATTTGACCAAATATTTCTAAAGATTTCATAAAATAAAAGAAATAGGCCTTGAATTATATTCAAAGCCTTTTTATCATAATATTCTACTTTCCTTCATAACCTTTTTTAAAATCTTTTTTTATAGTGTCTGCTGATTCTGATACCTTTTCAAAAATATCATTTACTTCATCATAATTCATATTAGGCCCTGCAACTGAATATTTATATCCACAGAATAAACCTATTATTAATAATACTACAGTTGGTGGCATAAAGAATAATACTAAAAGTATTGAGATTGTTAAAGATATTCTTATTGGTTTTTCATTATCCTTTTTAATTTCAAAATAAATTTTATTTCCCTTAGCTATAATCTTCCCTAAGCC
>CAKSEI010000102.1 GCA_934446285.1 uncultured Eubacteriales bacterium
GGTAACGGCGGTGTACAGCAGATTTCGTGTGAGCAGACGCGGGGTATAGTCATATACGGGAATGATGACCGTCGGGTATTCGCTGCCCTGACTTTTATGTACGGTTATCGCGTATGCGTGCTCAAGTTCGTCAAGCTGAGTGAAATCATACTCCGCGAGCCGCCCGTCAAAGTCGACCGCAACCTTTTCCGAATTTATGTTTATAGAGGCTATGCGTCCGATATCTCCGTTGAAAATACCGTTGCCGTCGACTTTGCCCTTATGCCATATTATCTCGTAGTTATTGCGTATCTGCATAACCTTGTCGCCCTCGCGCAAAGTGACCGCACCGAATTTTTTCTCAACCTTCTCTTTTGACGCGGGGTTGAGCACCTCCTGCAGCAGTCGGTTGAGGGCGAACGTGCCCGCTCCGCCCTTGCGCGACGGGGTTATGACCTGTAAGCCCTGCACAATTTTTCTGCCGTAAGCCTCGGGCAGCCGCACGGCGCAGAGAGTTGCGACGGTTTTCGCTATTTCGTCTTCCGTCTTTCGTGGCAAGAAAAAGAAATCGCTGTTCTTGCTGTCAAGGTAAGGATATTCACCGGAGTTTATGGAGTGTGCGTTGGTTATTATCATGCTCTCGGAAGCCTGCCTGAAGACCTCGCGCAGCTTGACCGTGGCGAAAACATCCGCGTCAATTATATCGCGCAGGACGTTGCCGGCGCCGACTGACGGCAGCTGGTCGCAGTCACCGATGAGTATGAGCCGTGCTCCCGGGCGTATCGCGCGCACGAGGGATGACATGATGAGCGTGTCTATCATCGACGTCTCATCGATGATGATTACGTCCTCCTCGAGAGGATTTGTCTCGTCGCGCCTGAATGACGCGTCGGCATCCTCCCCCGAGTATTCTATCTCAAGGAGTCTGTGAACCGTGCGAGCCTCCATGCAGGTCGCCTCCGACATTCTCTTTGCTGCGCGTCCGGTAGGGGCTGCGAGCGTGACCGACTGACCGAGAGACTCAAAAACGCGTATGAGTGCGCGTATAACGGTTGTCTTACCCGTTCCTGGACCGCCCGTCAGCACCATGACTCCGTTCTCAAGGGCAGCAGCTATGGCTTTTTTCTGCATGGGTGCATATTCTATGCCGTACTCCGCCTCGGTGCGTTCTATAAAGCGCGAGATGTTACCTACGTCCATTCCCTCGGCGGTCTTGTTTATGAGGTCGAGACGCTTGGCTATACAAATCTCCGCCTCAAAGTAATTCTTCGGATATATGCACATCTCGCCCTTTATCTTCACGGGCTTGAAGCTGCCGTCCGCGATGAGCGCGTCGCACGCGCTCTCCACCGGTTCTTCGTCTGCCTCGAGCAGTCTGCACGATATGCCTATAAGCATTTCGCGGGGAAGATAAACATGACCGCTTGACGCGGTATGAAATCTCAGCGCGTATGAAACGCCCGCGCGTACACGCTCGGGGCTGTCCTTTGCCATACCGAGGGTACGGGCTATCTTATCCGCGAGCTCAAAGTCGATGCCGCGCACATTGTCGCAAAGTGAATATGGATTATTCTTTATCAGGTCGATTGCCGCCGAGCCGAACGCCTTATATACGCGCACGGCTGCGGCGGGGCTCATGTATTCTGAGCAGAAAGCCATGACCGTGCGCATACCGAACTGCGCGCGGAAATTATCGGATATCTGCTTTGCTTTCTGTGCGGTTATCCCCTGTATGTCCTCGAGCCATTCGGGATGATTTTCTATTACGTCAAAGGACTCGGTGCCGAATTTATCCACTATCCTCTGCGCCGTGACGGGACCTATGCCCTTGACCGTGCGCGAGGAAAGGTACTTTAATATAGCAGAATTCTCCATGGGCAGCTCTTTTTCGTAGTATTCCACCTTGAACTGTCTGCCGAATGACGGATGTATCTCCCACTTTCCCATGGCGCGCAGCGTTTCACCCTCGCTTACGTAAGGCATGATGCCCGTGAGCGTGACAAACTCCGCCTCTGATATTTCGAGGTCGAGGACGGTATACCCGTTATTTTCATTCGAATATACGATATTTTCCACTATCCCGCTTATGGGGATTAGGTCATTTTGTCCGGGGGGTGTTTGCATTTCTTTTGTTACGCCTTTCGAGTATTCCGAAGAGGAATCTCTTTACATCCTTCAGTATTGTATATGCGCCGTAAACGGCGAAAACGCTTATAAGTATCTCACAAAAAATTTCAAGCATACGATATCCCTCCATCGGTAATATCGTATGCGGAAATTTACTCTTTGACCATTTCGGAAAAGCGAGGAGCGATGTCCGTCTTTTCCCAGGGCATGTCAAGGTCCTCTCTTCCCATATGGCCATATGCGGCAAGACCTCTGTAAATCGGTCTGCGCAAATCAAAACGCTTTATTATCGCGGCCGGGCGGAGGTCAACAAGCTCGCATACCTTCTCCGCTATCGCCTCATCGGAAACCTTTCCCGTGCCGAATGTGTCAGCCATTACCGAGACGGGGTGAGCTACGCCTATGGCGTAGGCTATCTGAATTTCGCAGCGCTCGGCTATACCCGACGCTACGATATTTTTCGCTATATATCTCGCCGCGTATGCCGCAGAGCGGTCGACCTTTGTAGGGTCTTTACCCGAGAAAGCTCCGCCTCCGTGGCGCGAGTAGCCGCCGTAGGTGTCGACGATTATTTTCCTGCCCGTAAGTCCGCTGTCTCCCATAGGACCGCCGACAACAAAGCGACCGGTTGGGTTTACGAAGATTTTTGTATTCTCGTCGAGCAGCTCCGCGGGAATGATTTTTTTGATAACTCCCTCGGTCATGTCGCGCGTTATAGTTCTGATATCCGCATCGTCGTCATGCTGAGTTGAGAGCACTACCGTGTCGACGCGCACGGGCTTGCCATCGTCGTATTCAACTGTTACCTGAGTCTTTCCGTCGGGACGAAGATAGGGGTAAGTACCGTCCTTGCGCACGTCCGTGAGCCTTTTCGCGAGCTTGTGCGCGAGGGAAATCGGCAGCGGCATAAGCTCGGGCGTCTCGCTGCAGGCGTAACCGAACATCATGCCCTGGTCTCCCGCTCCCGTGTCAAGTCCGTCGTCGATTTCGCCTGCCTTTGTCTCATACGAGCGATCGACTCCGAGAGCTATATCGGGCGACTGACGGTGGATGGAACTGACGACGGCGCACGTATCGCTGTCAAAGCCGTATTTCGCGCGGTCGTATCCGATATCCTTTACCGCCTTGCGAACTATATCCGCTATATCTATGTGCGCACGTGTGGTTATCTCACCCATAACGCTGATTATTCCCGTAGTTGCCGTAGTTTCGCATGCGACGCGCGACTCGGGGTCGGACGCGAGCAGTGCGTCAAGGACGCTGTCCGAAATGATGTCGCACATCTTGTCGGGATGCCCCTCCGTTACCGATTCGCTTGTGAAAAGCTTCTTCATTTATACCTCCAAAAAAATAAGCCCTTTCAGGGGGCGGATGAAAACATATTGGCCTCATCTGCTGGAATTGGCACCTTGCATTCATGTAGGTTGCCGGGCTTCACAGGGCCTGTCCCTCTGCCGCTCTGGATAAGTGCATACATTATATCATATGTGCGCTCTTTTTGCAAGAGAAATTCAATTTCTGGCGAAAAAAGACGAAAGAAACGAATGCTTAAATCAAAATCAGCAGTGTAAACTATCTTAATGCTTGCGTTTAGTCATTTTTTATGTTACAATCACATATAATATTAATGGCAGCATTAAAAAACATAAGGGAGAAAGCCATGAAAAAAATACTCTGCGCAATACTCTCACTTGCATCGGTCATAACAATGACCGGTGTCTTTGCCGCGTCGGATGCGGCGGGGACAAATCTTGCCGACCAGGTACTGTCGGGTGCGATCGGCAGCTACTCCGATTCGCGGGGGGAGCTGTCTCAGGCGGACACGGGGATGAGTGCAAACAAGTTTATCTACCCGTCGCCGAGCCGCAGCGCACAGGCAGCCGCAGCAAATCCAACGTCGTTTTCGTTTCTTAACGTAATACTGTCGGATTACTCGGGGCAGCGCAACACCTCGGGCACAGACCTGCCCGCGGACGAAAATCTGCTCGGCGCGGTCAGACTGTCATTTGATAACGCGAGGAAGAACGGCGTTATGCTCGGCATACGCTTTACCTTTGACGACAGGGGAACGCAGAAAAGTGAGCCGGACTGGGTAAATCTTATCGGTATTTTTGAGGCAATAATGCAGGACGGGGTGCTTGACGACAACAGAGATATCCTCGTTTTCTGCGAGCTGGGAACTCTCGGAGCTTTCGGTGAGCAGTGGGGCACCCGATACTCCGATTACGGCTATTCCGATGAGCTGATCGACCTGTATCTTCAGATGATACCCGACGATGTGTCGGTTCTGCTGCGCACGACCGGGCGCATAACCCACTGGGTCAACTCAAAGCTCGGTACAAATTATAATTCTGCGAATATTCAGAATATGCAGAGCGAGGTATCGACTCTCTACGCGCAGTCGCGCAACAGCGCACCGAATACCTCGGGCAGCTATATCTCCGGCGACGGCAAGGACTTCTCGACGGGAAATCTTATCTCGGAGGACTTAAGACGCCTCGGCCTTTACAACGACGGCTATATGGGAACGAACTGGGACTACGGTACTTTCTCAAACAGGGCGAATGAGACCGCGTATCTCAATTCAACAAATACCGTTTACGGCGGCGAATTCTCGGGAGACCATTACCTGCGCCTCTACTATAACGGATATACAACGGTATGGTGGCCCGTAAATTCCATCCCGGAGATGTATTACACTCATCTTACTTATCTTCACGGCGGACCTTGGGTGCATTCGTCTCAGAGCCATACCTTTGATACCGAGTCCGCCGCACAGACATGGGTGCAGAGACTTAACTACATATATGATAACCTCGGATGCACGTCTTATTCTTCGTCCGTGGCAACCGAGACGACAGCAGACGGCAAATATAAGGTAAGCTATATCGCCCCCGGCTTTGACGATGTTAACATGAGTGAGCAAATCGAGACTGCGGCCGAGAATAAGCTTGGCGTGCAGCTTGACCTCTCCGACTACTACGGTGTCAACACGCGTAAGTTTATCCTCGACCATATGGGCTACAGGTACGTTGTCCGCTCAAGCAGGATGACTGCGGGCGAGGTGCAGCCCGGCGGGCAGGTCGATATTGATTTGACCATTGAGAATACGGGCTTCTACCGTATGGCAAAGCAGAAGAAGGTCGAGCTGCTGCTCGTGAACGGCAGCTCAAAGTATTCGGTTGAGCTTGACGATATCGACACCCGCCTCTTGACGACAGGCTCTCACGATATAAGTAAAACACTCACTCTGCCCGAGAACATCGGCGGAGGGACGTGGGACGTTTACCTTCGTATGTCGTCATATAACGACGATGCGCAAGAGAGCGCGGCTTACGGCGTGAAATTTGCAAATGCGGGTATGTACAATGCGGAATACGGTGCTAACCTCATAGGCCGCATTACCGTTGACGCAGACGAGCGTGAGGCGCATTCCTATACCGATCCGCGCCCCGTCGGCAGATACTATGATAATCCGCAGACCTACAGCGCGGTCAAAGAATATCTGCCGCTGCTCGACAGTTCGTATACCTTTGAGACGAGCGGGCTTTACGGCTTTACGATTTTATTCCGCGTGGACGGAATAGAGAACGACAGCGGGATAAAGCTCACGAGATGGGACACGAACGGCTCGGGCGGACAGCTTCATTCATTCAACTATTTCTTCAGAAAACCAAACGGCGACGGAACGTACACCTATGGCTATACGATAACCGATAACGGCTATTATCTCATGTACAATCCGTTCTGGTCGATAGGTGCTAACAA
>CAKSEI010000103.1 GCA_934446285.1 uncultured Eubacteriales bacterium
CTTTGATACAGCTCCCGCCCCGACGGGCGTGAACACAGTTGTGCTGCCGTCCGTAAAAGATGATACAGACACCGTTTACGCCGTAAAAACCGGGCTTGAGCACGGATATGAGCGTTTTCTTATATACGGAGCGCTCGGAGGTGCGAGATTCAGTCATTCGTTTGCAACCGTCCAAACACTGACCTACATCCTCGACCGCGGCGGGCGGGCTGTAGCCTGCGGAGACGGATATGCCGCTCTCGTACTTCGATGCGGCAGGGTCGACTTCCGCGCCGGATGCTCGGGATTTTTCTCTGTTTTTTCGCTGGATACGGAAAGCCGAGGAGTTTCCGTATCGGGTGCGAAATATAACGTCACGGACGTGACGCTGACAAACTCATTTCCCCTCGGGGTAAGCAACGAATTTACGGGAAAGGCGGCGGGCGTATCCGTGTGCGACGGCACACTGCTCGTGATATACGAGTGCACCGACCCGCTGTCGGTGCTCTACGAATGGTAAGGGGCTTTATTTTTGACCTCGACGGTACGGTGCTCGATTCCATGTACCTTTGGGAAAAGGTCGACCGCGACTTTCTCGCCGCATACGGCATCGAGGCGGACACGGAATATCTCGATACCATGAAGAGCCTTAATTTCGCCGAGTGTGCCGTATATACACGCTCGCGCTATCACCTGCCCGTCTCGGACGGAGAAATGATGGAAATGTGGGACAGGGCTGCGCACGATATTTACGCGCACGACGTGCAGCTAAAAAAAGGCGTTAAGGGTTTTCTTCGATGTATAAAAAATGCGGGAGCGAGAATTTCCGTCGCTACAAGCGGCTATGCATCACTTTTTATGCCCGCACTTGAGAGATGCGGGATTGCGGAATTTTTTGATGCGTATACGACAAAGGATGACGCGCTTCCCGGTAAGGGCGAGCCGGATATCTATTACGCGGCATCAAAAAAAATCGGGTGCGCAAAGGAAGAATGCATCGTTTTCGAGGACCTGCCGAGGGCCATATTAACCCTGAAGAATGCGGGATTCCGTGCGGTCGGAGTGTACGACACGTACTTTGACGGCGATAGTGCGCTTATCAAAGAGAACTGCGAAATTTACATAAGAGATTTTACAGACAGACGGCTTGAAAATATTTTAAAGGAGATAAAATGAGTACGACACAAGAACTTTTTGAATTCATTAAATCCTCCCCCACGGCTTTTCACGCGGCGGACACGGTAAGGCGTGCGCTCGAAGCGCACGGCTTTGTACGGCTGTACGAAGAGGACGAGTGGCAGATATTGCCCGGGAAATATTATGTCATGCGCGGTATGTCATCGATCATCGCCTTTAAAATACCGCATAGCGCAAAGGCGCACACGCCGTTTTCGATTATAGCCGCGCACACCGACAGCCCGATGTACAAGCTCAAGGCGAACTACACCCTTGACGGCGGGTACGGCAGGCTCAATACCGAGAAATACGGCGGTATGCTCGCCCCTACATGGCTTGACCGCCCGCTCGGAATAGCGGGTGTGATAACACGCGAAAAGGACGGGGTTATTTCTACGGAATTATACGACTCGGGCAGACCCGTATGCCTTATACCGAGCGTCGCCCCGCACCTTGACAGAGAGAGTGCAGACGGCAGAAAGCTGAATGCTCAGACTGACCTCATGCCCCTATACGCGGAAATGGGTACTTCTCTTCGCCTGCCTGAGGACACGGTTTCATATGACCTGTATGTATATAACCGCGAGGAGCCGCAGATTTTCGGTGCGGAAGGTGAGTTTATCTGCTCTGCACGCATTGACGACCTGATGTGTGTTTTCGGCACGCTGCAAGGCTTTATCCGCTCACATGGTGAAGATAATATATCCGTACTCTGCGCCCTTGACAGCGAGGAGGTAGGCTCGGTCGGCAGACAGGGGGCGGACTCCGACTTTTTGGAGGCTGTCCTGTGCAGAATATCGGGAGACGGCTACTACCGCGCGCTCTCAGGCTCTTTCCTTGTATCAGCCGACAACGCGCACGCGCTGCATCCCAACCATCCCGAACTGAGTGACGAGACGAACAGACCGAAACTAAACGGCGGTATAGTAATCAAATACAATGCGAATATGCACTACTCAACCGACTCGCGCAGTGCAGCGGTGATAAAGAGCATATGCGAAAAGGCAGGCGTTCCATACTCGGAATATGCAAACCGCTCGGACAAGCCGGGCGGCTCAACTCTCGGGAATATCGCTCTTACCCACTGTTCGGTTATGTCGGCTGATATAGGACTTGCGCAGCTCGCGATGCACTCGGCATATGAATGCGCGGGTGAGCGCGACACGGCATATCTATGCTCCTTTGCAGAGAGCTTTTATAACACGGGAATAATTATTGAAAAGGATAAGGTAATTCTCAAATGAAAAAAACAATACAGAGAAAATATGCGCGTCTTATCGCGCGCGTCGGAGCGAAGATTGAGAAGGGACAAAGCGTCGTAATAGAGGCACAGGCGGACAGGTATGAATTTATCACAATTCTTGTCGACGAATGCTATAAGGCGGGAGCAAAGAAAGTCACGGTAGACTGGCAGTATCAGCCCGTGACAAAGCTCAAATACCGCCACTGCCCCGCGAC
The DNA here is from genome assembly GCA_934446285.1 of uncultured Eubacteriales bacterium. GTDB lineage: Bacteria > Bacillota > Clostridia > Oscillospirales > CAG-272 > CAKSEI01. The sequence continues at coordinate 2,614 of CAKSEI010000103.1, forward strand.
AACAATAGGAAAGGTCGAGCCGTGGGAGGAGCAACGCCTGAAGGACTACTCGGAAAAGCTGCCATGCAGGATATATATAATGTCGGAAGACCCCGACGGGCTTAACGGTATCAACAGAGAGAAAATGCTCAAGGCTCAGCAGATAAGATATAAAACCGTAAAGCCCTATCGCGACGCTATGGACAATAAATATCAATGGTGCATCGCCGCCGTTCCCTCACCCGAGTGGGCAAGGAAGGTTTTCCCCGGCGAGCGCACGTCAAGCGCCGTAGAGAAGCTTTGGCGGGCAATCCTTGAGACCGTGCACGTAACGGAGGATAACGACCCGATAGAGGCGTGGGAGGAACATAACAGAAAATTCGCCGAGCGCAGCAAAATCCTTAATGATATGCATCTAAGCGAAATTCATTATAAAAGCTCAAACGGCACGTCCTTTACCGCCGGGCTCATCCCCGAGGCCAAGTGGGAGGGCGGCGGAGAATACACTCTGCTCGGCAAATACTTCAATCCCAACATGCCGACCGAGGAGATTTTCACCTCACCTATGGCAGGAAATGCCGAGGGAACTCTCGTCGCAACAAAGCCGCTTTCCTACGGCGGGGAGATAATAGACAAATTCTCGATAACATTTAAGGACGGCTGCGCAGTCAGCTGGACAGCAGAAAAGGGTCAGACGGCGCTTGATAAAATGCTCAGTGCGGATGAGGGCGCAAGGAAGCTAGGGGAGCTTGCTCTTGTACCGTATGACAGTCCGATAAACATGCAGAACATCCTTTATTTCAATACTCTTTTCGACGAAAACGCCTGCTGCCATGTCGCACTTGGAGAAGGCTTTACCAACCTTATAGACGGGTATGAAAATAAGACAAAGGAAGAATTGCACTCAATGGGCATAAACGACTCGATGATACACGTCGACTTTATGATAGGCTCAAGAGACCTTGAGATTATCGGCAAAAATGCAGCCGGAAAAGAGTACGAAATATTTAAGAACGGCAACTTTTGCTTTTAAAAAAGTACGGTAAAAAAATGAAGCTAGGAATTATATGCAACAGACCGACGCGCGAGGACGTGGCTTTCGCCCGCGATCTCGGACTTGAATTTATCGAGGCGTGTGCTAATAATGATAACGACTCGGAAAGCTTTGTCTCGACCTATAAGGATAAATGTGCCCTGCTCGCAGAGTATGGGCTTTCATACGGTTCGGTAGGCAGATGGAACTCAACGATTATCCGGGACGGCAAGATAATCGGGAAAGAGTACGAGATAAACAAGGCTCTGCTCGATACCGCCATAGAGATAGGATCACATACCTTCGTTTGCGGCTGCAACTACGATGAGAATACATCGAAATTCAGAAACTACTCTGCCGCAATCGAATACTTCGGACGGCTGACGGACGCCGCGCGCGGGACGGGTACTAAAATCGCCGTCTGCAACTGCGATTGGAATAACTTTATCATAGATGTCCCATCATGGGAGATAGTCCTCGGCGAAATTCCCGACCTTATGATAAAATTCGACGCGTCGCACAGCTATAAAGCGGGCAGAGACTATCTGCGCGAGCTAGCCGACTGGGGCGACAGATTTGCACACGTACACATAAAAGGGTACGTAAGAAATAACGGAAATCATATCTCCGACCCGCCTGCGGGACTTGACAGCCTCAACTGGGGCGCTGTTTTCGCGGGGCTTTACCACCACGGCTACGACGGTTGCCTGTCTATTGAGCCCCACTCGGGTCCTTGGTCACTGGGAAGCGACCTCGGCAAGGCGGGGGTCAGGTTCACCGCCGACTTTGTAAGGCGCTTTATGCTCACAAAGTAAGTACACACGGTAGAAATAACTATAAAGCCGCCGGCCGGCAGCTTTAAGGCGTCATTCGGATTAGTGCAGCATGACCCGAATAACGGATAGAGCAAAAACAAAATAAAAATAGAAAAGAAACCGGTAAAAGAGACGCAGATAATCCCCATTTACGTCGGAAAAATGCGCCGAGCTGTACCCGAGCCTATAAGCCTTTATAGGAACAAAACTGCTGCGTTTTCAAGTAAAACAACTTAAAAAACGGTCGCCGAGACGGCAACCGTTTTTTATTATATATTATTGTCAGCCCTGACCCGGGTTCATTACCGTGTACCATGCGCGGTACTGATTATAGACAGACTGTACGCCCTCCTCCGGATTTACTATATACATGTAATCGGAGTCGTTATCAAGTGAGTCCTTGATATTCGATAGGAGATTCTCAACCGTGTCTGCAGTAGAACTCTTCAACTGAGTATCCCAAGCGGCATTCTTTGTACGAAGGCTTGCAAGAGTCGTGTCAAGCGCAGAATCCTTAGCCCAGGTAAAGCCGAGCAGAAGTCCCTCTACGGAATCGCGGTTAAGATCCTTGCCCGCTTTCCACTCGTTCTCGGACATAGCGTAATAGTAATCGCCGAGCGACTTTGAACGCTCAAGAAGGTAGAGGTTACCCGTGTCGTATAAATCCATGTTCCAGTCATTGTTGAGCTTGACATACTCGCCGTTTTCATCTACCATGCAGTGGACATTCTCAATGCCGTAGTACATGAGATTCCTGAACTTCTTGTTAGTATTAAAAAGCTCTACGACTTCGCCCGCGCGCTCTGCGTTGACGGAGTATTTCGTTACGCCGTACATGGACGAATACATATTTTCATTTGTCTTTTTGGGAGCATCAGTAACAACGACGTAATACTTATCTGTGTCGACATCTGCGACTGAAGTTGCATTGCCGTGTACATAAGCAAGAGCATAATCACCGTCAAGATTAACTTCTGCGTTCTCGTTTATTGGCTGACCCCACGAATTGAGCTGGGCAAATATGCGGTAGTAGCCCTTAAGCGATGCCGTTGCAAAAGCGTTTGCCGGGGGCGCTTCAAGCAGAGTTGAGAGGTGGTTACCAGCCTTTATAAACTGACCTCTTCCGACGGGAATATCATCACCGAAAGTAAACCATACGGCTTCCTTTGCAGGTGTTCCCTGAACAAGGGTCATGTTCGGATAAGCCTCGTGAGCGGCACGAAGATATTTAAGTATCTGTTCATTTGAAGTTGTATAGCCGGCTGCACTGCCCTCAACGGTGTGTGATGCCAAATCCTCAGGCTTGTAGCCGAGAGCATCGCAGACAGATTTATTCAGAACGAGATAGG
>CAKSEI010000104.1 GCA_934446285.1 uncultured Eubacteriales bacterium
CTGAGGGTACACCTTTATGCTGTTCCCGACCACGCCTATACCCTCGGTATATGTGCTGCTCTCGGTATAGTTTGAGTAAGTGCCCGTCGTCACGTCGTACTGCGGTTCGGCAGTATCCGCGTCGATATTCTGCATCATATAGTGCACGGCGTAGTAGGCGTTAGATGTATTCTTTGTATACCGGAAAGTGATGAGGTTGCTCTTTGCGCTTGTGACATTGCCGTCGTTGCCAACGTCGACGGCGAGTATAAGCCTCTTGTAAAAGGCATCGGGGATATAGTCCTTAACCACGGCAAAGCGCTCGGTTATGACCGCCTTTGTCGTTTTAAGCTTCACCGAGCCGTTCCCGCCCGCCGTCGGCGTGTCGGGTATAAGCTCGCCCGAGTCAAGATACCTGTACTCGACGGTATACTCTATCTCATCGGCATGAACATAGGTAAATGTAAAGAGATTTACCTCCGGCTCTTCCTTGTTTTCCTCATATTCGATTGTTATTGAGTGGCTGGCAAGCGTCGGGTAATATCCCGAGTTATATCCGTCATCAAGCTGGAAAAAAGGGTCGCCCGCTTTCGGATAGAACGTCCGCGTTCCGCCCTGATATGCGTATCCGTATGACGTATCCGCAATCTCAAGGTGATAGCCTCCGTCGGAGGCAAGGTATACATACGAGCGCTCAATGCCTCCGCTCGTGACGGTATACGAGAAGTTGTCAACAGGTGTTACACCTGCGGCAGAGTGCAGTTGCGCTAACCACGTACCGTCCGTCTCAGGGGTGTAGAGAGCGTAGTGTATCTTATACGGCTGCGGCTCGAAAGAACCCCAGTCGGCGAAAACATTCAGCGAGCTTTTGACGGGTATATCAAGCGGGGTGTACGCCGTCTTTTCACCTAACTTCATATAGAACCATCCGCTGAATGTATAGTCATTTCCCGTGGGGTCATCGGGCGTTACTACGCTGCCGTATACTTCTCCGTGCGAAACCTGAGCCTGTGTGTATATCAGGTCGGTTTTTGAATCGTCCGCCTCGAAGGCAAGCATATCGTCGTATGTTTTGAAGAAACGCACGGTGTATTTTACCGGAGTCCACTTCGCATAGAGCCCGAGCTCATTTGACGGCATCCTGCTGTTTCTCTTATACTCAGAGCCGTCAAGGCACTCAGGGGAGTAGTACCACCCGCCGAAAACATAAGCGTCGGGTTCAAGCGTCGACGGGTACTCCGGCTCTATCGGTTTGCCGTCCTTATCAAGCACATAGTCGTCAAGCTCGCAGTCAAACTCAAGGGCACTGTCGAAATACAGCTCAGCTCTGTTATGCATCTCAAATGTCATTTTTTCGCGCTTGTAGAAAAATCTGACGGTAAACGAATATCTCTTGTCGGGGAGCATACCCGTGGTTATATGCTCACCGCGCTTTGTCTTGCCGTTTTCCCACGTCGGAAGGTTTCCGTCTTCATATTGAAAGCCCGCAAGTGCGCTCTGCGTCTGCTTTGACGCGTTAGTTGTATTATCGTCGTTTGTAATTATTTTATTGTAGAGACGGTAGTAAACGCCGTTGTAGTCATAGTAATAATAGGTATTACCGTTGAGCACATACGGCTGGTCTGGGCGGTCAGCCTGAGCGGAGTTGTCCTCGGCATTCTTCTTTATGAGTGCCTTTTCTTCCCCGGTAAGCTCATTTTCAAAGACGGGAACGTACATCTCATACGTCCACCGGCGCGGGGTGCTCCACCTTATATCCGCGCCGTTGTCAAAGAACGCGAGAAAGTAGTTGACATATGATGTAACCTGCTTTCCGTCCGTGCTGAGCGACGGCACGGTCGATATTATGCGGTCCTCGCCGTTTCGGTCTTTTTCGGAGTAGTCATACGTCGTGTTCAGCTTTTCCGAGCCGAAGAGCAGACGGTCGTCAAGCTTCTGATACAGTCCCTTTATCGTACTGTTGCTCTCCTCGAGGGAGTAGCCGACCTTAAATTCTCCGTTCCATCCCGCGAAGTACGCGTACCATCCCCATTCGCCCTCGCCCGAGTTGTCGATATAATTTCCGTTTGCGTCCTTGTCTCTGTTTGTGGTATGAATTTTCTGCAGTTTAACAGGCTCAAAGACATCGTCGGGCCAAAGCTCGGTTAAGTCAGCGCCGTAGCGTGCCGTGAGGTCAAAGTAGTAGAATCGGTCGCCGTACTCGTTATAAGTGTCGGCAGACGGATAAACTCCCATCTGGTAGTAACCTTTTGCCGTCTCGGTTAGCTGCGGGAGATGGCTTGTATCGGTCGTAGTATCGGCAGCCTTGTCCTCATAAACCGTGCCGAACTGTTCGCCGTTTGCTACAGCCTTAACATTATATAAAATATCCTCGAGAGTATAATTGGTTATCAAATTCTTATTAGAATCCTTCGGCCACGACTTATCCTTGTTCCCGAAGCCGTATGTACTTCCGCCTGCGATGTCGTATCTAATCCCCCGAAAAGTATTATTCGGGTCTCTGTCGGCGTTTACATCTTTAGCTCCGTTATACTCCTTTGCGTATACAAACCGCAGTGTATAGTATTTACGCTTATAGTAAATATTCAGCACGGATGAGCCGTCGCCATTAACCGTAATAGATTTGTTTACCGAGAGAGTCTTCTCCTCATCGTATTCTATACGGTCATAGTGACTGTACATGCTCGAGGGCATGCAGTCGGAGGCAAAGACCTCCTTTCCGGACTGAATGTCTATCTTCTCGTGTCCGAGGTAGTTGTAGTCGTCGTCATCCGGGTCGATAAGCCAATATGCAATGGTATACTGAGTATCGACCTCGCGCCATATTGCCCTATAGCTGCGGCTTGTCGCGGGCATGGTTGAGGGCAGCTCGTCCGCCACGCCATCGTATACGCCACCCTCCTGCAAATCCCATCCCATGAAAACATAACCGTGCTTTGTCGGCTTGTTAACAAAGAAAGGTGTCTCGTATCTCGCGTAAACGGGGTCTGAGCCGTAGCCGCCGTCGAGGTCAAATTTCAGCATACTGTAGTTTCGGTCGTAGTAGCACTCAAAGACGGTAGAGCCGTCGGCTGCGACAGCCTCGGGATAGTGATAGAGCTTGGTAAAGCCGAATGCCCTGCTCGCGGGGACAACCGCAAGCTCCGCATCCGATATAATAGTTCCCGTTTTTGCCGTTCCCTGCTTATACACGGACGAGTCCTCAGTATAGAAATCGTTGTTTACGTTCTGAAAGAAATACCGAGCAGCCCACGACACGTCTGATGCCTTATAGTAGACGTTTACCGTATATTCGCTCTCACTGTAGTCCGCGCCTATATCAATATCTATCTCGAACGCCTCATCGGGCGCATCGACCTCGCCGTGCGCCGGAATTTTAATTGCGGGGACATTTTTGTTGTAGTAAGGCTTATACCCGAGGTATGTTGGTGATACTACCGTATTCTTATACGTCGAGCCTTTATTTATCTGCGCATAAAAGGCGGTATATATCTCGTGCCCCGAAACCGCATCAAGGTACTTTACGGATATGAGTATCATATCGTCATCGGATTCGGTGTCGTCAGCGAACACAGCTATATTTCTTGCACTCTGCGCTCTGTACGCGGCGCTGTGCGCGGGAAGGCTGTTTATGACCGTGACACATACGGGAGATGAGGTGCGGGTAAGTCCGGTCTCATCCGTTATCGCGGCGCGCACGTATGCGCTGTCGCCCCCGTCGAGCACAGAGTATACGAGAGCATAGGAAACAGCGAGAGACTCATCCTCCGCGTCGTATATATTTACCCACTGCCCGCTTTCCGAGGCGGCGAGTATCTGCCATCTGTAGGAGAGAGTACCCGACATGCCCACCGTGTATGCGGTGAGAATGCGTTTCTCCGAGCGCTCTATGGCGACGGAGGACGTGTCCTTTCCGTCGACTCTCACGCCCACTCGTGCGCTCTCTTCGGCATCGGAGACTACCGTGCGGAACGAAAAAAATCCGGAAAGCATAGTAAGGCAGAGAAGCGCGCAGAGAATGCGGTATGTACGTTTATAATACATTTTTTTCATTCTGACTTCTCCTTTTTACTCTCCCGCCGCAGCCTTATAGGCATTCAGCGCGCATTCGCGTGCGTCTTTTCCCTCAAATCCGCCCGCCTGAACGGCAAAGGCGTCAAAGCTTATACCGAGGCTCGGCAGAGCCTTGATATCGCTCGCGTGAAGGGAGTCGCTCACGCTGACAAGTCCGTTTTTGTCGATTATCTTCCTCTCAAAATTCGTATACGGCTCGAGTGTCTCATAAAAAACAACTTTGCTCCCGTCCTCATAGAGCACCTGCCATGCTTTATTTATATCAAAGTAAATTGCCTCGTCACTGCTGCCCTGCGGAGTGTACGCGCAGTGATAAGTGCCCGAGCGTGTAAAGCCCGTGATATCGACGGTGAGGAAAATATACGCAGCGTATTCGCCGCCGTCATAGACGACGGTCGCATCCTTTTTAAGGTCTGCTCCCGGTGCTACGGCGAGTACCCCGGGCTTATAGAAGTCGCCGTTCTCCTCTATTCTTATTTCGCCCGCCTTGACTACGCGCGCGCCCTCGTCGCCGCGCGAGGATGTGATATATCGCGAGAAGGTAACGCCCGTCAGCATAAATGATATGAGAAGCAGATATAAGAGATATGCCCGAACGGGCAGTCTGCCGCCTTTTGTTTTTACCTTTGCCATTTCGCGTTACCTCCTTTCTTTTTATTGCCTCCTGCTGACAGCCCCCGGCAGGATAAAGAGCATAAAAGCCGAGACGAAGAGGATGAGCATACCGAGCGGGCTATTTAATCGCTCTATAATCACCCCTGCGTGCGGAATTATAAGCACCACGCGCCCGATGACGCTATCTTGCGGGACGGGGTCTGGGTCGGGTGAGTCGTTCGCGTCGCCCTTGGTTATATATCCCGCGTCCGTCACATCCGTTATACGGTGGGTGACGCTGCTCCCGCCCGTGCGGAACATGATTATGTCCCCCGCTCTGTATGTCTCGGAGGAGCGCGTGACTATCAGGTCTCCCGCCTCTATTGTCCCCGACATACTGCCCGTGAGCACCACTGCACTCTTAAATCCTAAAAGAGACGTGTTTTCATCACCCGTCACCGCGCGTGACACGAGCAGAAAAATCTGACAGAGCAAGAGAAACAGGATAAGAGCGGTAAGCAGTCCTCCGAGAACCTTCGAGAGGATGTGCAGCGCCTTAAGAGGAATGTTTTTTTCTTTCATTTCTTCCTATTATTAAAAGCACAAGCAGCAGCGTGCCGCTGACAATCAGTGCCGCGACGCATATCGCCACGGGCATGTACTTACCCATTACGGGTGCCTCGGGGTCAATAGAAATGCCGTTGTCGCGCACGACAATATAAAAACCGAGAGTCATATCGTCGGGGTCGCCCGCCGCCGACTTGTCACCGAGAGAGGTATCGGTCGCGTCCCCACCGTCCCGCTCAAAGTTCCATTGCCATGAGATATCGAACTGCGCCATTCTGCCGCCGTCGAGCGTACCCGAGACGGCGCGGATAACCCTGTCGCCCGCGATATCTCCCGGCAGGTCTGCTTTATCGGTATCGGTAAGACCCTCGCCCGTAAGGCTCGCGCTCGCGGGGATTTCGTCCGTGCTCTTAACCGAGTAGAGCACCGCGGTGTACTCCACGGTGTTTTTCGCGCTGTTGAAGAGACGTATCAGGCTCTGCCGCTCCGTACCGGGAGCGATAACCTTATCGCCCGAGCCGTCGACATTCTCATACGCACTGTCAAAGAGCGAGAGCAGCGC
>CAKSEI010000105.1 GCA_934446285.1 uncultured Eubacteriales bacterium
GTTTTCCTCGTTGCCGGGCGACAGCCCGGCTGCCTCGTCATCCTCGCTGACTGCCGTTTCCGCACCCGAAAAACTCCGAAGGACTTTCCGGCGAGCGATGATGGGGGCTGGCAAGGAAGAGGACGACGGTGGGCTGACGCCTACCGAGGACGATAACGCCGTTCAGTGCCCATCAGGGCCGCCGGAAAGCGTATTTGCCCTTGTCAATCGAGGGTATAGTAAGAAAAAAGAATTTGACGAAAGGCGGGCTTGCTATGGCTACCTCTGCTCCTATTGATTTTAACGCGAAAAAGGGCTTCATCTGCGATATGGACGGCGTGATCTACCACGGGAACCGGATCCTGCCGGGGGTGGCGGAGTTTATCCAGTGGCTCCACGACGAAAATAAGGAGTACCTGTTCCTCACCAACAACAGCGGCTACACCCCCCGGGAGCTGAACCAGAAGCTGGCGCGGATGGGGCTTGACGTATCGGAGGAGCACTTTTACACCAGCGCGCTGGCCACGGCGGCCTTCCTCCGGGATCAGGCGCCGGGGTGCTCGGTGTTCGCCATCGGCGAGGCGGGGCTCCTGAACGCCCTGTACGACGCAGGCATCACCATGAACGACGTGAATCCCGACTACGTGGTGGTGGGCGAGGGCCGCTCCTATTCGCTGGATACGCTGACCAAGGCGACGAACCTTGTGATGCAGGGGGCGAAGCTCATCGGCGCGAACTCCGATGTCTCCGGCCCCATTGAAAACGGCATTGCCCCCGCCTGCCGGGCGCTTATCGCCCCCATTGAGATGGCCACGGGCCGTCAGGCATACTTCTGCGGCAAGCCCAACCCGCTGATGATGCGCACCGGCCTGCGGATGCTGCACTGCCACTCCGCCGAGGCGGTGATGGTGGGCGACCGCATGGACACCGACGTGATCTCCGGCATGGAGAGCGGCATGGACACAGTGCTGGTGCTCTCCGGCGTGTCCACCCGGGAGACGCTCAAAACCTACGCCTACCGCCCCGGCATGGTGCTGGACGGCGTGGGCGACATCGCTGCCATCGCCCGGGCGGGGAAGGGTTGAAGAGGAAGATTCGCAGACAGAGAGCATGCGGAGCACCTGTCGGTATACACGGAGAGAAAAACAAAAGGGACGCCGGTCTGTGACCGGCGTCCCTTTTCAACTTTTGGGATTTACGTCAGGGTGAATTGCACCCGTGCCCGGCTGGATTGCCGGACAGCAGCCCCGGACCTTAGTTTTTACTGCTTCATCCACTCGAGCCCGGGCCAGTCATCACAGGGGAAGTTCTCCTGCGGGGCGCCGGGGGTGGAACGGCCGGAGACGATGTACTCAGTCAGCAGGGCCTTGAGATCCTCGACCTTTTCGGGGTATTCCTGCCAGACGTTCTTCGTCTCGCCGATGTCCTCGGACAGGTGATAGAGCTGGATGGGGGGCAGGTCCGCCGCCTCGGGGGCCCAGTTGGGCAGGGTGCCGCCGCCGGAGCCGTTGCACATCTCCAGCTTCCAGTCGCCCTTGCGGATGGAGAAGGAGCCGAAGAAGGAGTGGTGGACGGTGGCCTCACGCAGGGGCTCCTGACTGCCGTTCCACAGGGGCAGGTTGGACACGGAGTCCTCCGCCGCGTTGTCCGGAATCTGGTAGCCGGTGATCTCCGCGAAGGTGGCGAAGAAGTCCACCAGACACATGGTCTGGGAGCAGGTGGTGCCCGGGGCGATGTGGCCGGGCCAGCGGATGACCATGGGCACGCGGTGGCCGCCCTCCCAGATGTCGGACTTGGAGCCGCGGAACACGTAGTTGGGGTTGTGGCCGTGGGCGGCCAGCGCCTTGAAGTCCACGATGGAGGAGCAGCCGTTGTCACTGGTGAACACCACGATGGTGTTGTCCGCGATGCCCTTTTCCTCCAGCTTGTCCATCAGGCGGCCGATGAAGCCGTCCACCTGAAGGACGAAGTCGCCGTAAGCGCCCAGACCGGACTTGCCCTTGTACTCGTCGGTGGGCAGCAGCGGGCCGTGGACGGCCAGAGAGGGATAGTAGATGAAGAAGGGCTGGTCGTCCTGACTGTACTCGTCGATGAGGTCCAGCACCTTCTGGTCGCAGGTGGGAACGGCCTGCTCCAGATCAAAGCCGCTCCACGCCGGGCCCTTGTCGTACAGGAACTCAGTGCCGGGGGAGGCGTGGTCGCAGTCGTCGCTGCCGATGGTGCAGTCGGGCACGGCCTGCGCCATGTCGTTCTCGATGAACAGGTAGGGCGCCTGATCCAGCGAGGCGGCCATGCCGAAGTAGTAGTCGAAGCCCTTGGCGTTGGGGCCGTTCTTGATGGGCTTGGTGTAGTCAAGGCCCAGATCCGGGCGGCGCTTGTCCACCAGCGGCATGTGGATGGTGAGCTTGGTGTTGTCCACGGTCTCCCAGTCCATGCCCAGATGCCACTTGCCCACGCAGGCGGTGCGGTAGCCCTGATGCTTGAGCATGGAGGCCATGGTCTCCCGGCCCGGCTCGATGAGGGCGCGGGACACGCCGGGCAGTACCAGCTTCTTCAGCTCGGACCGCCAGTTGTAGCGGCCGGTGAGCAGGGCGTAGCGGGAGGGGGAGCAGACGGCGGAGGAGGCGTGGCAGTCGGTGAAGCGCATGCCTTGCTCAGCCAGACGGTCGATGTTTTCCGTGTGGATCTTGGACTCCGGATTCATGCAGGACACGTCACCGTAGCCAAGGTCGTCGGTGAGGAAAAAGATGATATTCGGTTTCTGTGCCATAGTTTTACAGCTTCCTTTCGGATGGTGGATCAGAAGATCAGGTTCACCCACGCGTAGCCCAGCGTCGTGACGAACAGGATGCAGACCAGCAGCGTGATGATGCCGTACTTATAAGCATAGGTGGGCTTGAAGTACTGGTTGGAGAACAGCATGCCGGCGGAGGGGGAGGCGGAGGGCAGCACGCAGGCGTAGTGGGTGGCCACAGCCAGCAGAATGGTGACGGCATAGATGTTGATGCCGGCGGTGGGGGCCATGGCGTACATGATGGGGAGCATGATGCTCATGATGACCAGATTCTGGGCGAAGTTGGTCAGGATGGTGCCGAACAGCACCAGCACCAGAACGAACACCCAGGAGCCGGAGCGCTCCAGCATGGGAGTGAGGGCGGTGTTGATCAGGTCGGTAATACCGGCGTCGGGGCTGGTGAGGGCGGAGCCGATGGGGATGATCAGGGCGGTCATGAACACCATGGGCCAGATGACGCCCTTGGAGGCGGCCTCCTGAATGCGGACGATGGGCTGACCGCCGATGGAGACGACGCAGTAGAGCAGGACCATGATGGAGGTCACGCCGAACAGGCCGAGGTTGCTGAGCACGGCGGTGAGGGCCCAGGCCTTGGGCAGCACGGAGGGAAGCAGCAGGACCACGATCATGGCCAGCACGGTCCCGAGGACGAACTTCTGGCGGCCGGTAAGCTTCAGCGCGTCCTTATCCACCACGGAGGTGTCCATATTCTTCAGGGCGGAGGCATCGATCCGGAACACGAACTTGCACAGCAGGATGTAGATGATCAGGCCGCAGACGACCAGCGGGAAGATACCGGCGATGTACTTCAGGGCGTTCATGGTCTCGCCGGTGGTGGCGGCGAACTGTCTGGAGACGACCAGACCGTTGCGCATGATGGGCATCATGACGACGCCGGTACCGGCGGCGAAGCAGGAGCCGAAGATCATGGCCTGACCCCAGCGGCTGTCACGGGGGATGCCCACGGTGTCACAGGTGGAGTAGATGATCTCCCAGAACAGCAGCATGCCGGCCTCGGGGGAGATGATGGAGATCAGGGAGATGCCGAGCAGGATGGCGAAGGAGAACAGCCAGGGACGGCCCTTCAGGACCTTGCGGCTGATGATGGCGTTGGCGAGGAATTTGGCCACGCCCTCGGTCTGAAGGGCGTACAGAACCACGAAGATCATGATCATGCCCCAGACCACGTCGGAGCCGACGGACTTGGTCAGCACGGCGGCCATGTCGCCGGAGGTGATGGCCAGAGCCAAAATGGCGCACAGGGAGGGCCAGAACACGTCCACCATGGACATACCGTAGACGACGCCGACCAGAATGCCGATGACCTGCATTCCGTAGCGGGTCAGCGGGGCGATGGGGGGCAGCAGGCCGATGACGACCATGAGGAGGACGGTGATAAGCACATGGACAAATTTAGGCAGCGAGGACTTTTTCTCGTTGGGCTTCGTTCCCATGAGGATTCACTCCTATTCTCTTTTCTTTACGGGGGACAGCGTCCCAAAATTCATCATGCAAGGTCTGGCCAGACACTTCGCAAATACTACAATAAGGATTATAGTATCAGTGAGACGATTTGTACACTTCGCTTCTTTCATCGGTGCCATTCCGGCAAGGAATGACCAAAAACTGCTATTGTGCCCATAAGATAACCGTGATAGAATACAAAATAGCAAACAATGCACAAAAGCGTTTTTTATGACAGGAGGGGCGGAAATGATCGATATTCCCAGAATTCGCGCGTTTCTGGTGGCGGCGGAATGTCTGAATTTCACAGAGGCCGCCCGGCGGCTCTACATCACCCAGCCGGCGCTGAGCAAGCAGGTCGCCCTCATTGAGGCGGATCTGGGCTTCAAGCTCTTCACCCGGACGAACCGGAACGTGGCGCTGACGCCGGAGGGACTGTACCTCTACGACCGGATGCGGCGGGCAGTGGATGAGATCGATTCCTCTGTCCTTCTGGCGCGGACGGCGGGCCGGGGCGAGGAGGGGACGCTGCGGGTGGCCTGCTTCGAGGCCCTCAGCGCGGACGACGTTGTGGCCGGGCTGATGCTCCGGTTCCGGGAGTTGTGTCCCCGGGCGGATCTTCAGATGGAATTCTGCTCCTTTCAGGAAATGCGCGAGCGGCTCAACTCCGGCCGGGCGGACGTGATCATCACCAAGGAATTCGACATCAGCGGCATTCTGCAGGAGACCCACGTGCCCCTGTTCCAGAGCGAGCCGGTGGTGGCGGTGGGGGAGCGGCACCCGCTGGCCGGGCGGGAGAGCCTGTCCATCGCGGAGCTGAGCGACTGCTCCTTTATCACCATTTCCCCGGCGGAGTCGCTGGGGGCGTACAACCGGCTTTACAGCTGCTGCCACGTGGCCAGCTTCCCGCCCAACATCACCCGGTATGCGGACCGGTATAACGAGCTGTTTTTCTATCTGCGGCTGGAGCCCTGCGTGGCCATCGTGGACCGCTGCGACGTGTCGGCGGCGGGGGGCGGCGTGAAGGCCATCCCGCTGGAGGGATTCTCGCCGCTGGCCACGGTGGCGGCATGGCGGCGGGACCGGGACAACCCCTGCATGGCGTATTTCCGCCGGGCGCTGGAGGATGCCTGTCAGGAAAACACGGCTGAAAACTGAATCAATATGCCAAAGGCCCGCGCCGGAAAACGGCGCGGGCCTTTCTTTTTGTCTCCTTGCCCTCTGTCACACCCGACCGCCGGGGGAATACACTGGTGTGAGGACGGTGATCCTGCGGCGCGGCGCGCCGGAATATGGGAGGTCATGGGATGGTGCATGGAAAAAACATCTGGGTCGTGGGCGGTGACCGGCGGCAGGCGGCGCTGACCGGGCTGCTGCGGGACGACGGGAACACGGTACATACCTTCGCACTGGAGCGGGCGGAGGGGATGGACTGCCAGCGGGATACGGAGGGGATCGGGCTTGCGGACTGCGTGATCCTGCCCCTGCCCGCCGCCGGGGCGG
>CAKSEI010000106.1 GCA_934446285.1 uncultured Eubacteriales bacterium
ATCGCTGCGAGAGGTATCTCGTGGCAGCACCCATTTCACCGTCAGGGCCCCCGAGCTGCGATATGATTATGCCCGCAAGCTTTGCGTTCGGGCGCTTGACCTTTACGGGGTATTCAAGCCTTTTTTCGTATATCCACATGTTAATTTGCCCCCATTTCCCACGGCCACGGCGTGCTTATCCAGTTCCAGCGGTCGCCTGTGTTTGCATTCTGTGTGAGAGGTCCGCAGTTTTCCTCATATTCTCTTACCGCAGTGTCATATCTCTCTCTGGTTTCGTAAAAATATTCAAGCGCGTCACTGCAGGTGCAGTAAGCATCAAGATAGAGAGCTGCCTCGGTGAGGGTAAAGCCCGCCTCCTGGACGTTTCTCATAAGATTAGCGTTATCCATTTCTGTTCCTCCCGCATGGTGAAAAGGGCAGGTTTAGCTCTTTATAAAGCGTGCCTGCCGAAAGGGCGCTCCTATCGTCGTAGATATTTGAGAAAGACTGACGCGGTGCGTATACCATCGCGAGCGAATACGCGGGTATTTCTTCTATTACCGTATTGTCGCCGCACTGCATTCTTGCCGCAGGCTGCATCTGCTGACGGCTGTAGCGCGGATAATTTCTTCTCTCGTTCATTCTGACTCTCCTTTTCTTTTATGTAATACAGTATATGTCGCGCGAAAGTCGTTGTGACAGAGACAAAAAAATCGGAGCGTTTAATTCGCTCCGATAAGCTTTTTTTATGAAAAATCCGAGGTTACAAAGCATTTTTTAATGCCGTAATATTTATAAATTTCGACGGTACGCTCAGTCAGCAGCTCGCCGCATACGGCGGGAGGCACAGCAGGAGGGCATCCCGCAGTAAGAGAGGCAAGGACCCTGCCGCACGCCTTCTCTGTATCAATAACCGTACTGCCGCTCATAAGCGCGCTGCGCGCGTCGGTGACATATACGGGCGCACGGTCGAGGCGCGGCGGCTCTTCAAATATTTCTTCACGACGATTTATGCCGTTAAGTGTGCAAGAAACCCGCTTAAAGTCGCTTCTTGTGTTCTCGGGTGTGAACATCATCACCGTGTAGTCGGGGTCGGAATATTCGCACTCAATGCCGTCTGAGCGCAGTATGTCTGCAATTTCATATCCTCGGTATCCGAATTTTTTTGTTCGGAGAGTAATTTTCAGCCCCTCGTCTCCGACGAGGGTATAGCCGCGCTCAAAGAGCTCCTCCCCGAGCCTTTTAACCATGTGTATACACTCGGCGAGGCGCTCGCGGTATCTGTGTGCGATATATGCATTCGCACTGTCAAGCGAGGAGAGAATAAGATAAGATGGGCTTGTTGAGGCAAAGAATGCCATAGCATCCTCCGCACGCGCAATTAGCCACTCGGGAACATTTCGTGATAAATGCAGATAAGCCCCGCCCGTGAGAACGGGAAGAGTTTTGTGCGCGGAGTCGCAGCATATGTCCGCTCCGAGGTCGAGAGGATGCGCGGGCGATTCGGTAAAGTGCAGATAAGCTCCGTGCGCGTTGTCGACAAGAAAGAGGATACCGTGTCTGCGGCACACCTCGGCTATACCCGCTATATCGGACATGTTACCGAGGTAGTCGGGGGAGGTTATGTATACGGCGCACGGCGGCTCTTTGCACTCTTCTATCGCGCGCTCGCAGTCACGTGCGCTTATCCTGCAGGACATTATGTCGGAATAGTCGCTGCCGTACAACCATACGGGCTTTATACCGAGCAAAATCGCAGCGGAGAGAAAGGTCCTGTGTGCGTTTCTGCCGACGAGAACCGTAGGCTTTCGTCCGTCGGAGCATGCCTTTATCACGGCGAGCATGAGCATGGCGCGAATGCAAAGAGAAGAGCCCTCGGCGGAATAAACGGTTCGTGCGCTGCCGAAGAGCAGGGAAGCGTTCTCTTCGCTTTTGCGTATAATGCCCTGCGAATTATAGAGAACATCCGCTCCCTCTATCTCGGTTATATCAAAGCGATAAAAGGAATCACGAGCGCCCTTGTGCCCCGGCATATGCAGCCTTACCGTTTTGCTTTGTGCGTATTTTTCGACGAAATCCTTAATGGGAGTGTCCATCAGTCGCTCTCCGCACTCTTTGCCACCTCAAGCATTACGGCGCATTCCATGCGTTTCTTGAAAAGATCACAGCCTCTCTTATATACTCCGTTGACGCTGCCCGTTGCGTGATAAGCATTCGCGGCGCATCCGCCCGAGCAGTAGAGCTTAGCCCAGCAATCGGCACATTCGGGCTTGGTATAGACGTTGCTGTCCGAAAAGCACTGCTGAATCGCGTCATTTGTCACTCCGGTATCAAGTGTTCCGAGCAAAAATTTTTTGTCCCCGACAAACTGATGGCAGGGATAAAGCTCGCCCGTTGGCGTTACCGCCATGTACTCAGTGCCCGAGCCGCAGCCTGATATGCGCTTGTAAACACAAGGACCGTCCTTCAGATCAAGCATATAGTGATAGAACGTAAAGGGATCGCCCTCGCGGTATTTTTCGAGCATAAGCTCGGCGAGCTGCTCGTATTGACGCATGACGATTTTTGCATCCTCATCCGTGAGTGCCGACGGATCGTCATCCGGACAGACTACCGGCTCCATGCTCAGTTCTCTGAAACCGAGACGGAGCATCTCTTTTACATCATTTAAAAAATCGGGATTGTAGTGGGTAAATGTGCCGCGCATATAGTAGCTTTTTCCGCCGCGAGCGGCGACGAGCTTCTGAAATTTCGGTACGATTTTTTCCCAGCTGCCGCGTCCGTTATAATCGACGCGAAATCGGTCGTGAACCTCTTTTCTGCCGTCGAGGCTGAGCACCACGTTGTCGCACTCGCGATTGGCGAAGTCTATCACGTCGTCATCTATGAGCATCCCGTTTGTCGTCAGGGTAAAACGGAAATGCTTCCCGCACTTCTTTTCGCGTTCTCTGGCGTATTTCACGAGCCTTTTTACGACGTCGAAATTCATAAGCGGTTCACCGCCGAAAAAGTCAACCTCGAGATTGTGCCTCGAGCCCGAATGCTCTATGAGAAAGTCAAGTGCTTTACATCCTATCTCATAGCTCATTATCGCGCGCTCGCCGTTGTATTTTCCCTGGCTTGCAAAGCAATATGAGCAGTTAAGATTGCAGGAATGGGCGATGTGAAGGCATAGAGCCTTAACTATCCCCGCGCTGCGTTTCTTCAGCTCCCCGGCGATAGGCTCGAATTTGTCCTCGCAGAAGAGCTTTCCCGTCTTTTCAAGCTCCGTTATATCTCCGTAGCATTCACGCAGCTCGTCCTCGGGGATGTCACGATATTTTTCGTGCAAAGAGCGTATAAGCTGCTCCTTTTCCGTATCTTTGTAATGCGAAATCATATCGTAAGCCGCGTCGTCTACGGAGTGAACCGCACCCGAGCACGAGTCGATGACAATATTGTATCCGGCAAGTTTATAGCAATGAACCATTTTTTCCTCTTTTTATCATGAAAAAATGCCTCCGGACGGAGGCATCACTTTCTTTTTATCTCTTGTCTGCCTTTACGGCAGCACCGGTGTTCTCACACTTCTGGTTAGCGATGCCGCAGCTTGTTTTACATGCCGACTGGCAAGATGTCTGGCACTCGCCGCAGCCGCCCTTAGCGGCGCTCTCACAGAGATTTTTCGTTTCCAAAGTTTTTATGTGCTTCATAACAGACCTCCGAATTGACTGTATTCTTATCTGATATGAAATTATACCATCCTAAAGAATAATTGTCAAGAGATTTATGCTTTTTGCGTACCTTTTGCACCTTAAATAAAATTTACAAACACTTAACTTGAAAAAGAGGCGTGAAAATAGTATAATATATTGACAAGAACCAACGGAGGCAAATAATGGATAAAATAATCGAACAGTTCGGCAGTATCATACTTATAGTTGTTATGATAGCCTTCTTCTATTTCTTTTTGTACCGCCCTCAGAAAAAGCAGGAAAAAGAAACAACAAAAATGCGCGACTCGCTTGAGATAGGCGATGAGATAACCACGATAGGCGGAATAATCGGGGAGATAGTCAGCATAAAGGGCGAGACTATCACCATCGAGACGAGCAAGGACAGGACAAAGATTCGCCTGCTCAAGGATGCGGTCAAGGTTGTCGATGTAAAGGCAAGCGAAGGGTCAGAGGACTGAGACACGTGAATATTGCTTATCCCCCGCGAATACTCTTTAGTAAAAGGGTATCGGGGGATTTTTCATGTTTAAAAAGTATTTTGCGGCGTCATGTGCCGCCTGTGTCTGTGCGCTTGCCCTTGCGGCGCTGCTCTCTCTTGCTGTATGTCGGATGAGCGAACCCGAGAAGCTTATGAGCGCCGTCGGTATATGTGCCTTTTCCGTTGGCTCGTTGTGCGCCTCTCTTCTCGGCACGCTTCTTAATTCGTCGCCGCTTTACGGGGCGAGTGCCGCACTTTTGTACTGCGCGGCATTTTTCACCGCATCTCTTGCCGTGCGCAATACGTATTCGCGCCCCATGTGGCAGTCGGGAATTATCGCCCTCGGTACTTTTGCGCTCTCTGTGGGGGCGGCTTACCTTGCAGACAGACTGAAAAAAGGCGGAAGTTCTGCTCGATCCCGCAAAAAATTGCTGAAAAAATTGCGGTAAAATCTTGTCGGCTTGTTGCATTTTTTCTTAAAATATGGTAGACTGTGTTTACTAAGATTATCGGGAGAGTAAAAATGCAGAAATCAAAGAGAAACACGCTGCGCTTCATGTGCGCACTCTTAACCGTACTCACGGTCGTATTCTGTTTTCCTGCCGGCATAAAGGCTGCCTCGTCATATAAGGACGCGTCTGCCGCCGACGGTGTGACGCCCGTGAGCGTTCTCGCGAGCGCAGACGCGGACAAAACCTATATAGCGGAGGATATCCCCGCCGTCAGATACGGGGGAAGAAATATGCTGTGCCTGCCCGGCAGCGCGGCGGCGCTATCCGATATTTCGCTTGTCTATACCGGCGAAAAGGAGCTGTATCTTCCCGATGAAAAAAGGTATATAAAGAACGGTGATAGCTTTACCTTACATGATTTTAAGCAGAGCGAAAGCATTTTTATATACGAATACGATATTTCCTCCGACAGCTATCGCTGCTATGAAACGTCAGTGAAGGTCGGCTCGGCAATTCCCGCGCTTTATATTACTCTGCCCGAGGATGAGCTTCCCGGGTACGATTCGACGCTCGATTGGCTTAACTCAAATAAGAAAAATTCAACCTCAGCCTCGCTTATCATGACCGACGGCGAGGGAAGAGTCATGTATTCAAACGGAATAGACAAATTCAAGGGCAGGGGAAACACGTCCTTTGTTGCGCCCGGAATGCAGGGGGATAAAAAATCCTTCAGCATGAAGCTATCAAAGAAAGCGGAGCTTATAGAGGGCGCCGGTAAGATGAAGAAATGGGCGCTGCTGCATATGCGAGTGTCCGATGCATATTACTTTGACTTTACGGGACTGTGCTCTAATCTCGGTTTTCAGAATTATACCGCTCTTACCGCGGGAAAATATTTCGGCTTGAAAAGCAGATATACCGACGTTTATATCAACGGTGAGTACCGTGGGGCGTATATTCTCACGGAGAGGCTTGACAATGGCGCTGCGGTTGACGTTACGGATATGGACGATTTCGTCACGAGTGACAATCCCGACAGGCGCACCACAGTGACAGACTCCGCCGATCCCGCAATAGAGGCGGGCATACGCTATTACAG
>CAKSEI010000107.1 GCA_934446285.1 uncultured Eubacteriales bacterium
CTATGGCACAAGCCGCGTTTCTACCGCCAGGGGATTTTTCCGAAGTGGTGGAAAAGTATCAATTATAAGCAGAAAATTGTGATTACTTGCTTAAAACGACATATGTTGTAGGCATTTCAAGCGGATTGTATGAAGTACTAATGTATTTCATATCAACCATTTTCTTTGCCGGAGCGCACACGGTATGATAGAAACGATCCTGCCCTGAAATGCGCGCGACAGACTTTTTCAGCCTGTTTGGGGTATGCTCGCCGATAATATGTTCCGAAACGTTATCTATCGTCTCTATAAGCTCTCCCATTCTATTTTTCATAAACTGCTCGGCTTTTGCCATAAGCTCACCATATTGCGCCTTTGAATATATGGGCATAGCAACGCGGAAGCCTCCGCTTTCCGATATAACATAACCTTCGCGAACCATTTCGGCTATGGTTTCAAGGTCGTATTCGCTCAGATTATCAGCAGTACCGTCGGCAATATCGCACAATATATCAATCTTTCTCGGGTTGCCGTAGAAATCATGATGATCGCCTTTGAGCGCAGGTAAATAGTCGAAGAACCATACAGTATCTCCGCCTTTACTTTCAACTGTGCAATAGTTGAAAGTGCGCGCAGTCATATCTCCGGAGTCTTCTTTCAACCATATATCGGCATACTCGCCCCATCCTGTTTTCTCCGGCTTTTCGACATTTTTGAAAGCATAACCACTTATCGTTCGCCACATTATGGTTGAAAGCTGCCAACGAAGCGTATTTTCGCTGAAGTCAGCACCGTAAAAACCGAGCTTTACATATTCCTCCATACAGGAATCGACAAATTCAATTATAAGCTTTGCGATGGCATCATATTTTCCGGATACCTTGCGGCAGATCTCTTTCGAACATTCACGGTTGATGATAACAACATTTGCCGAATATCGTCTGCCGTCATGTACAAGAATTTTCTTTTCGGTCATCTCTTTTATCTCATCGTCCAGATATGGAAGCGGTATTCCTGTTTCAAGGCTGATCTGCTGAACTGTCAGTGAGTCATTGTAGCAAGCACAAACGATATTCTGCTTGATTTTGCTTTGCATGAATTGCCAAAATTGATTCGGTCCCTTACCGCTGTACATGGGAATAAGGGCTTTGGGATTGTAGCTGAGTTCTCCGAGATTTCTTTCCATATTCATTCCTTCTTTCAGCATTTTTCTTGATTTGAACAGCAGGTATTTTACCATACTTTCGGATATTGCGAGCAAATCTGAAATTTCAGAGCATGAGCGCCCCTCAATATAATACAAAATCGTTGCTTTGCGGTATTTTTCCGATAGCAAAGTCAACTCACGCCGGAGAAGATACAGGCGCTCACTGTCGTCCTCCGAAAGTTGATCTTCCGATGGGATATCTTCCGATAATTCGCAAGTGTTGTTTTTCAGCTTTTTTCTATACCACTGTTTATAAACGTTCCCGGCAACGCCCCACATAAAAGCGTAAAAAGCGTTTTCATTGCGAATATTTTTGACCGATTTCGTAAGCTCAAGCAGAATATCCTGCGATAGGTCTTCGGCATCCTCTCGTGTGGATGTTTTGGATAAACAATATGAGTATATCGTTTTGGATACCTCTGCTATTTTCTCTTGATACGCGATCTCATTCATTAGCTCGCCTCCCTATCAGTTTTTCAGAAGCTTCTGCCTTAATAGTGAAAGCAAAATGATTTGGTTAAATAATCTTAGAAAAATTATATCATACTTTTTTGATTCTGTTCATTGAATAAAAAATCAGCCGAAAGTGGGGCGAAAAACCTCAATTTCGGCTGATTTTTGGTGGAGGCGGGGAGAGTCGAACTCCCGTCCGCGAAGCGTTCCGAAGAGCTTTCTCCCGGTACAGTCAGTCTGAATAATTCCCCTTGCACATCAGACGGACAGACTGCTCGCTCGGGTAGTCTGCTTATCTGTGACGGCTCCGCAGACGGGACACCGTTCACATTTACCGCGTATCTGACACCCGTTTACCTATCCGCGGTATATAGGACGGATGCGCCGCACTTAGGCAGCGAGAGCTACTTCGTTAGAATTAGCGTTTAATTTTAATTTTTGAGGTTTAAGAGTCCTCGCCTCTACCGGCTGACTCTGCTTCACACTCCGCGTCGAAACCATTACGCCCCCGTTTATAATTATTATATCATATCTCCGCCGTCAAATCAATATATTTTTGCCTCCGAAATTCTCCCGTTCCTGGGCCGTCCCGACATAAAAAGACAATCTTTCGTTCCGCATAAAATCGCCTCTCAGCGCGGAAGTGTAAAATTAAGGCTGTCCAGACTCTGTCCGCCTAAAAAACAATGCTGTTTTCACTCGCCGTACGTTTACCTTTGTCGGATACGGCTTCAGACAACAAAAACAAAAGACTCAGGCTGCCGCTCCTTCTCTGATAAAAAAAAAGCAGGCTTTCTCATGCCGAGAAAGCCTGAGAGCCTGCTTGATTTTTCTTTTTTACTTAAAAGTCGAGCTTGACCTCGCCCTTTATCTCATCATTGCTGTCGTGGTAAACGACGTCAATTCCCTTTTCGGTGAGAGTCACCGCGCCGCAGCAGTGGTATGCGGGGTCGCAGTTTTGGAGAGATGTGCAGATTATCGGGCACGGGAAGCCGAACGTATCGTGAGGTCCGCCGGGTCTCTCAACGAAAAGCTCGTGCAGATGTCCCGAGAGCATTATCGTCGGGTTTATTTCCTTGAGTTTCTTCGCCCATGCGGCATATCTCTCCTGCTCGATGTCAAACGGGGGACGAATCTTGTGCATGAAAGGATGATGGCTGATTATAAGCCTTACCTCGGCATCTTTATATTTCCCGTCCGCTATCATCCTGTCTATAAATGCGTCCTCCTCGTCGCGGAAAGCCTCGCAGCAAACCGTATGACCGTACTCGGGGCAGGAGTCGACCTTATCCTCTCCCACGTCAAGCACAACTCCCCAGACAGGTCCGAGCCTGAAAGTATAATAGGACTTGCCGTTGTCGGTGGGCGTGTAATCGGCAAGCTGCTCGGCATATATGCCGCGCATATCGTGATTTCCGCGCGAGAATATGCAGGGGACTTTGCCCTTTGATACTCCGCCGGAGATAAGATAAATAGCCTTAAAATACTCAATATCCCCGCTGTGGTTGGGTATATCTCCGTTGAGGATAACAAGGTCGGTGTCGTCACCGAAATAGCTGCCCGACCTTATCGGCTCTTCAACAAGGCTGTGTGCGTCGGCGATATTTACTATGTGGTACTCATCCTTTTTGCGCAGAGGACGGAAGTCAAACTCCGCGCTTTCCACGTCTCCGAAGTCAGTGTAATATGGCTTGCGCTCATTTATCTTTCTCAGATTGACGGTGTATTTGCCTGCTCCGTCAAGTGCGGACATGGGCACGCGCGCTATGTGCAGAAATTTGCCCGAGCGCAGTATACCGTTTGAATGGTCGTAGTAGCACTTGCCCGCGACCTCGACCCACATGGTGCATTCGCTCTTTACGAGCGCACAAATCTGATACTCTTCGCCCACCGCGTAGACGGAGGGATATGTGCTCAGGAGTTCGTAATTCATGGTGTTAACCTCTCTATATCATTTTTTGACGGACTGACGTAAGCAGTCCGATTTGTACTGTAAATAACGTATCCCGGCTTTGCTCCCGCGGGCTTCTTAACGAATTTTACGGGAGTATAATCAACGGCAACGCCCGTCCCGCCCGAAAGGCGTGAGTTATACGCCGCAATGAGCGCCGCGTCCGTTATATCATCATCCGCAGGCTCTTTTCCCGCGCAGCAGAGGATAACGTGGCTGCCGGGCGCGTTCTTGACGTGAAACCAATAGTCGCGCTTGTCTGCCGTGCGCAGCGTCAGGCGGTCATTCTGAACATTGTTTCTGCCGCAGAGTATCTTATATCCCCCCGAAGACTTGAATTCAAGAGGACCCGACGGCGAATGCTTCTTCTTTGAGTAGCCCTTCATGCGCGAGGCAAAGCCCGCGCTGTAAAGCTCCTCTCTTATCTCATCAAGCTCCGTGCCCGTCCGCACGCGGCAGAGCGCATCAAATACCGTATCGATATACTCAAGGTCGTGTCTCGCAAGCTCTATCTGGCGGCTAAGCTCCCTGCGCGCGTTTTTCAGCTTATTGTACTTCTTGTAATAATACTGAGCGTTGGCAGCAGGTGTCAGCCTCGGGTTAAGCGGTACGGTAATGCTTTCGCATTTCTCGGAATAGTAGTTCGGAACGCTGACCTCCTCCGCGCGGCTCTTTATCATATACAGGTTAGCCGTCAGCAGGTCGCCGTACAGCTTGTATTCATCCATTTTTTCGCATTCGGAAAGCTCGTCCGTCTGAGCGGATATCTTGCGCTCAAGCCGCGACTGCGCCGCACTCAGCAGACGCAGAATGTCCGCCGAACGTGTCTTTAAGCTGCTCTGCTCCGCTCGAACGGAATAGAAAGCGTCTATAAGCGCAGACGCTCCGCCGTATTCACGTGTCGGGCAAAGCGCACCGTATTGGGTTATCGGCATAAAGGAGTATTCGCGCACCTCACCGTCCTTTGTAAAGACAAGGGTGGGGGCGTAGTCGTTCTCCTTTACTCTGCGGACAAAGGCAGAGAAATAATACCACAGTCTGTCGGTGTCGCACTCTCTCACTTCCTTTCCCGTTTCATGCGAGGAGAGAAATACAATCTCCCGCGCGACAAGCGGCGAAATGCCGAGAAATGACGATACAATAAGCTTATCCGCCCCGCCGCTGCCCGACTGCATTATTTTGTCAAAATCCGCGCGCGTAACGGTAAGCGGGTCGGTTTTATCCTGACTCGGCGGCATTTCGTACTGCAGCCCCGGCAGGACCGCGCGCTCGGGACTTTCGCTTATGTCGACATTTTTTATCGCGGCGATTATCTTTTTATTATTATCAAGGAAAATAAGATTGCTGAACTTCCCTATCAGTTCGAGGACTATGTATTTCTCACACGGAAAGCCCATCTCATCAAAAGCCGCAAACGTAAAGAAAAGTACTCTCTCAAAGCCCGGCTGAGTGACCGAAACTATCTTAGAGCCCGAGAGATGCTTGCGCAACAGCATACAGAACATCGGGGCTTTGACAGGGTTCTCATACTTCCCGCCCGTAATGCAGGCGCGCGAAACTCCTGCGGCGCATGAGAGCAAAAGTCTCAGATTTCCCTCCCTCGCCCGCAGCAAAAGGACGATATCGTCCTTAGACGGCTGATATATTTTATCTACTCTCGCGTCGGCTGTTCTTGTATTCAGCTCATGCCGTATACAGCCGACCATTCCCGCATCAAGAGCCATCAGTCCTCCCGTTCGTAGCAGACATAGTTATAATCCCTGCTGTGGAGATAAAAACCCGCAGAGCGCGCAAGTGAGATTGAAGCCTCATTGTCGGGATAGCACTGATACGCTACGTCAAAGCCGCTTTTCTTAAGAAAATCCGTCATAGCCGTAACATTAGAGAGAGCGTACCCTCTCCCGCCGAAAGGAGCAGCGGTAGCGACGGCTATCTCGACCGTATTCTCTTCTATAAATCCGTTAGCACCGCACACTGAAACACGCCTGCCGCCGACAAGGCTCGCAAATACGGGAAACTCTTCGGTATCAAACTCCGTATCAGTGAGGTCCGTATACGC
>CAKSEI010000108.1 GCA_934446285.1 uncultured Eubacteriales bacterium
CTTGAGGCCGTTTTTACCGCGCGCAGGCGGGAAAAGGTGCACCGCAACTTAATCGCCTTTTGTTCGTTTTTCTTTCGGGCATGGGGAATAGCCGTCAAGCCCCGCCTTTTCTATAGCGTTCATTACTCGGTGGGAAAAGCCGTCATAGCGTCTGTCCAGCTCGGATATTATATTTTTTATCTCCTCGCGTTCGGTATGCTTGTCCTCAGGGCAGGTGCTCTTTACCACGGGGACATCGTTATGATTAACGAAGTAGCGAATGTCCTTTTCCTTTGCGTAAATGAGCGGGCGGATAAGGGTGATATCCTTACGCGAGAGATAGGTCACGGGCGAAAAAGAGCTGAGTCTTCCCTCGTGTATCAGATTGAGCATAAAGGTGTCTATAACGTCGTCAAAATGGTGCCCGAGTGCTACCTTGTTGCAGCCCGCTGCCTTTGCGGTATCGTGAAGAACGCCGCGGCGCATTTTCGCGCACAGCGAGCAGGGATTTTTCTCATTTCGCGTTTCAAAAACAACATGCGCAATGTCGGTTGGCTTTATAATGTATTCGCATCCGAGCTGCTCGCAGAGTGATGCCACGGGTGAAAAATCCATTCCGCCGAATCCGCTGTCGACCGTTATTCCGACGACGTCAAATTTATTGGGATAAAATTTTCTCAGTGCGCACAACGCGATGAGCAGAGCCGCGGAGTCCTTGCCCCCCGACAGTCCCACTGCTATTCTGTCCCCGTCGTCAATCATGCCGTAATGCTGACAAGCACGGCGTACAAAAGAAAGAAGTCTTCTTGTGTCAAAATTTTTCATGAACATATTATATAACATAAGAGCACTGAAATCAAGCGCTTAAATTCAAGTGGAGGACACATGGCAATAAAAATTTTCATAGACCAGGGACACAATCCGAGCAACCCCAACGCAGGCGCGGAGGGAAACGGCTTAAGAGAGCAGGACATAACATACAATATAGGCGTAAGACTCGCTTATCTTCTGCGCGCAAATCCAAATTTTGACGTTCGTCTCTCGCGCCCCTCTCCCGAGACGCAGCTCGGCAGCAGCAATACGACCTCTCTCGCGGCGCGCGTCGATGCAGCGCGCGAATGGGGCGCGGACTACTTTATCAGTCTGCATACAAATGCGTCGGAGATAACCACGGCAAGCGGCTGTGAGGGTTACGTACATTCATCCGCGAGCAGCGCATATCCGCTTGCCTCCGACATATGCGAGTATCTCTCTTTGCAGACGGGCTTACCCGACCGCGGAGTGTTTATCAGACCCTCTCTCTACGTCCTGCGGCGCACGTCCATGCCCGCGACACTTATCGAGATGGGCTTTATTACAAATCCCCTCGACGCAGCACTTATGTCAGACTCACCCGACCTCTTTGCACGTGGGATTTATAACGGAATTCTTAAATACCTTGACCTTTTATAGAGCTTAATTCATTTTACCTATATATGTAATCTCCTTTCCGTCACTCAGTGCGAGAATCGTACCGTCTCTGTCCGTGCGGAAGTACTTTATACCGAGCTTTTCGAGAGTTTCAAGTGTCTTTTTATGCGGATGCCCGTATTCGTTGGAGGCCCCGCAGGATATAATTGCGTAGCGAGGGTCGAGCGTCGAGAGAAAATTCTCGGACGAGGATGTCGACGAGCCATGATGACCGAGCTTTATAACGTCACACTTAAGCTCTCGCGCTGGGTAAGAATCAAGAATTATATTCTCGGCAAACTTTTCCGCATCGCCCGTAAAGACAAATGAGGTATCAAGATATGTAAGGCGCAGGACTATGCTTGAGTTATTGAGATCCCTGCGGCTCTCTTCAAAAGGAGACAGAATTTTCATCTCGGACTGCCCGAGAGATAAGCTCGCACCGGGGGTGGCGAGAATTCGCTCGCAGCCCTCCTTTTCCACCGCTCTCATAACCTCGGTAAAGACGGAAGTCTCGGCGTAAGCATCGGGCATAATGACCGTGCCTATATCAAAATTCTCAAATACGCTCACCGCTCCGCCTATGTGGTCCTCATGCGGGTGGGTAAGAACGAAATAATCGATTGTCTCAGTACCGAGACCGTCGAGAAAGGCGTCAAGTGACGAGGCGGATGAATGCGTGCCCGCGTCGATAAGCATCGTTTTCCCCGACGGGTCGCGTATAAATTCGCTGTCGCCTTGTCCCACGTCTATGTAGTATACACTGACTTCGCCTCCGCCGGCGGCTGGAACACTTGAGCCGTCAAAAAGCCCGAGGTACTCCGCCGTGACAAGGCAGAGAAAGAGTATGGCGGCGGCAAGGGATATTATCTTATTTATTTTCCTTGTTTTTAACTTCATATAACTATTATACATCCGCGTGAGGAAAAAGTCTACATTTTGTCAAAAACCTTTTCCCTCAGAAAATTGCATATACTTATCGCGGGGAACGACAAAAGAAACCAGAAGAAGGAATAGAGCAGGCAAATCTGACCTAAGATATTGAACGGTCTCTTTGAGTAATCCCATATCTTCATACCGAGTCCTATATTCATAATTACTCCCGTGATAAACTCAATAACCGTTATCATAAGAGAGCAGAGAAAGCACCTCTCGGCGTCGGAGGTTCCTTTGAACCTGTCGTTTGTCACGTATATACCGCACATACAGAGCCCGCCGGCAAGCGACATCGACCAGTGTGTAAAGCCGCGCCACAGAACCTCTATCAGCGAATAGAGAGACGCACCAAGAGAGAAAAGCACAAAAAATTTCTTTAAGAACGACAAAAAACCACCTGAAAACATTCTTGTCAATCAGGCGGTTTTTATTCATAAGAGCGGAGCGAAAAGCTTGAGCAACTGAGAAAAAATTCTCGATATACCCGAGTCCTTTCGACAGTCAGCGAGCGACATCTCAACGGAAATATCAAATGTGTCGTCAAAATCCTTTTTCAGAGTCTCAAGAGAGCGGGATGAAAAGACAAGCTGCGCGCATTCAAAGTGAAGATACAGGCTTCTGTAGTCAAAATTTGCCGAGCCGACGACCGCGCATTCGTCATCTACAAGAATATTTTTTGAGTGGATAAAGCCCGGCTCATATTCATATATTCTCACGCCGGCTCCGATAAGCTCGGCGTACGCCGAACGGGTCATCAGGTGAACGTATTTTTTGTCCGCGTGGTGAGGCGTTATTATCCTCACGTCGATACCGCTGCGCGCGGCGAGCTTGATAGCGGAGCACAGCTCCTCGTCGAGGATAAGATATGGGGTCATTATATATATTTTTTTCTTCGCCCTGTGAATGAGCGAGAGATATACATTCCGCGCCGTCAGCTCGCTGTCAAAGGGGCTGTCGCAGTAGGGAATGTACCAGCCGTCCGTCCCGCGTCCGCTCTCGGGCGCGCGCAGGTACTTTGACGACGGCTCGGGCTTTTTTATAAATAAATTCCAGTTGCGCAGGAACATTAAGGTGTAGCCTACAGCCGCGTCACCCTCGACCATAATTCCCGCATCCTTCCAGTGTCCGAAACGCTCTATGCGGTTTATGTATTCGTCGGAAATGTTCACCCCGCCCGTAAAGGCAATTTTACCGTCAATGCTTATTATCTTTCTGTGATCGCGGTTGTTCTGCATGGTGGATATGACGGGAACGAACCTGTTGAATACCTTGCACTTTATGCCGTATTTTTCAAGCTCCTTATAATACCTTCTCGGCAAGGTGGTGAGCGAGCCGACACCGTCGTACATCATGCGCACGTCAACTCCCGCAGCTGCCTTTTCCTTCAGAATATCAAGCACGGTTGACCACATATAGCCCTCATGCACGATAAATGTCTCGATGAATATATACTCCTTCGCACCATCGAGCGCCGTCTTTAACTCCTCAAACATCTCCTCACCCGATGAGAAGTAACGCGATACGGTATTCCTGTAAACGGGAAAACCCAGCCCGCGCAGATAGTGCGCGATACTTGCGTACTCGGGTATATTATGTGAAAAGTCTTTTTCTATATCGGTGCAGTCGGGCATGTTATCCAGGATTTCGCGGTCTACGTCGTTAATTCTCCTCTTAAAGCGGAAAATGCTTATCCGCCCCTGGCAGAATACATACATGATCCCGCCGAATATCGGAAAGAGCAATATCGGAACTATCCATGCCAGCTTGTAGGTTGCACTCTCGCGCTTATTGATAATATAAACTGCAACAAGGACGCTGAGAATCTGAAAGCCTATCTCTATAAACTTTAACGACGCCGATATGTCCCATACGTAAAAGAGAAGCAGCGCAATCTGAAGGACGGCGAGCAGTGATATAACTATGAAATCGTACAGAAAAACTCTCTTCGGAGACTTTGAATATTCGGTTTTATTCTTCTTCACCCGGGATTACCTGCCTTATATTTTTTTCTATCTTTATGCGCGGCACTATTATGTCGTGCGCGCACGAGAGACAGCGCAGCTTGACGTCAGAGCCCGTATGCACGACAGACATCCTGTCGCATCCGCACGGGTGTTTCTTTTTCATTATGAGAATATCGCCGCTCTTAAATTTTACTATCATATTTTCCTCCGTTACTTTATTATAACACCCGACGAAAAAAATGTAAATAATTTTGTATGTAAATAACACGCCTGCGAGCATTTTTTCTTTGACTTATCTTTCGTTATATGTTATAATATGCTGTATAATGGAGGAGAGTATATGGTAATTCTCGGAATAGACCCCGGATATGCCATTATAGGCTACGGAGCGCTTGAATATTTGAGGGGAAAATTCAGGGTTCTCGGCTACGGTGCGATAACCACCGAGGCGGGCGAGTCTATATCACGGCGCCTGCGCAGGATATATGACGGGATGAATGAAATCCTTAATAAATACAAGCCGGATGAGATTGCCGTGGAGGAGCTTTTCTTCAATCACAACCACACGACCGCCATTCCCGTCTCTGAGGCAAGGGGAGTGATACTTCTTGCCTCGGAGCAGAGCGGGGCGAAGGTCTTTGAATACACGCCCATGCAGGTAAAGCAGTCGGTCGTAGGTTACGGGCGAGCCGAGAAGAAACAGGTTATCACCATGACGTGCAGCATTCTGGCACTCTCAAAGCCGCCGAAGCTCGACGATACAGCCGACGCGCTCGCCATTGCCGTTTGCCATGCGCACTCGGGAGCGTCCCGTCTGCGGGATTATTTTAATCAGAATTAGGAGCGGATATGTATTACTACATCTCGGGCAGGCTCGTAAAAACCGATTCCGCCTGCGCCGTTGTCGACAATAACGGCATTGCCTATATAATCAATACATCAACGAATACTCTCGGAAAAATATCGGGGAAGGATGAATGCAGACTGTATACATACTTAAGCATTCGTGATGATGCGCAGGAGCTTTTCGGCTTTTATGATGAAGAGGAGCTTGTGACCTTCAGACTGCTGCTCGGAGTCTCTGGCATAGGACCGCGTGCCGCACTCGCCATTCTCTCGGTTCTGACACCTGAGCGGCTTGCCGCCGCCGTTTCGTCGGGGGATACAAAGGCAATCACGGCAGCTTCCGGTGTCGGAAAAAAGAGTGCGGAGAGAGTAGTACTTGAGCTCAAGGACAA
>CAKSEI010000109.1 GCA_934446285.1 uncultured Eubacteriales bacterium
GCACGGAGTTAACCTCCTCCATGACCTCGTTTCTCACCTCAACGCGAACGCCTATGTCGACCGTTCCCGGCTGGTGGGCGATATCGTGCGCCTCGCACAGCCCCTCGAGCCAGTCTGCGCCCTTTCTGCCCGTTGCAACTACTATATCGTCGCCGTACAGCGTCTTTTCGTCTCCTTTTACCGTGTGACGTATGACAGCGCCCGAGCATATGTTATTTTCTATTATCAGATCGGTGCAGTCGTAGTTGAAGAGTATCTCCACGCCGTGCTCGAGCAGGTATTGCTCGATTGCGTAGTACAGTTCCTGTGCTTTTTCCGTGCCGAGATGGCGTATCGGGCAGTCAACGAGTTTTAGCCCCGCCGTTATTGCCTTTCTGCGTATTTCCTTTACCTTATCGGGAGCTGAAATGCCCTCTATATGCGAGTCTGCACCGAATTCAAGATAAATTGTGTCCGTATAGTCGATAACGCTCTGCACGTAATCAGCGCCGAGAAGAGTCGGCAAGTCGCCTCCAACCTCGCAGTTGAGCGACAGCTTGCCGTCCGAGAACGCTCCCGCTCCCGAGAAGCCCGTGGTAATATGGCAGAACGGCTTGCAGTTCGCACATTTACCGAGTTTTGCCTTGGGACATGAGCGTTTCTCTATCGGGCTGCCTTTCTCGGCTATTATTATTTTCTTTTTAGTGCCGTGCTTGAGCATTTCGAGCGCAGTGAATATTCCGGACGGACCGGCACCTATTATCACAACATCATATTTCATCTTCGGTTATCCTTTCGTTTTTCGCGACATGCGCGCGGGTGGGGCTGCCCGGATTATTTGTTTTTTTTCTTTTTGTTTTCGATTATCAGCGCACGTGCAACGGTGAGCATCAATACAAGGCCGATGAGTGCGCTGCATACGGCGTATACTATCTTAAATATGTCGGAAAAAACCACGAGCAGTACCGCACCGACAATCAGTACGATCCCGAGAAAAGCAAGAGACAGCTTCCATTTATCCATTTTAAATACCTACCTTTCTGGTTTCTCAATAATTATCCGTCCAAAAGCTTTTGCCGTATATTATGTTTATCGGCAGGCTTTTTGTCTTTATACATATATAACCGTCACGGAATGAATATTCGTTCTCTGCCGGGGTTTGGTCCCCCGTGTAAACGCGATAGCAATCTGCATCCGGAATATCCGCGGGCAGCATTACGGTTAATTCCTCGGGTGTCGTGTACGGCTCTATGTTTATTTTATAGGAGCGCACGGAGCTAAGCTCGTCCGAGAAAAAGACTTCGTCCTGCGCGCTGCGCGTAACGGTGAGTGCAGATGAGTGCGTGATGCCGCTCGCACCCGTATATTCGACGGTAACTCCGGTATGCGGGTCGGTAATCTTGTCAGTGACTGCCTGCGAATCGCGCAGTGCTGCAAGTCGCATGAGCACGGCTGCTGCCTGAGCGCGGGTGGAAATTCCGTCCGGTTCAAAGTTGACGCCCGTTCCCTCGACTATTCCCGCACGCTGCAGAGCGACTACCGATGGCAGGGCATAGGAGCGTATCTTTTTCTCGTCCGCAAAATTGTATTCATCCTTTACGAAAATCAGCTTTATTCCCGAGAAAACGGAAAATCTGTGCAGTATCACGCACATGTCCTGACGCTTTATAGGTTCGCCGGGAGCAAAAAGCCCCGCGCCTGTGCCGTTCACTATCCCGTTTTCATACGCCCACGCGACATACGGCGCGTAGTATGCGCTCTTTTTTACGTCGGAAAAGGCGGAGGAACTGCCTTTATCGTCCGCTCCCGCAAATCTGCCGAGAACCGTTACAAACATCCCCCGTGTTATCGGAATATTCGGAGCAAACTCCGTTTCGCTCATGCCTTTTACTATTCCGTTTTCGCTTGCGTACTTTACCGCGTTGTAGAACCAGTTTTTTTCCTTCACGTCGGTAAAAGGATTGTCCCATGCGGCACATGAAAAAGCCGCTGCGGCGCATAGTGCACACGCGAGGATAATGCATACGATTCTTTTCAAATGAGGTGTACCTCTTCTTTTGAATATTACGCATATATTGTACTATATTGACGAAAAAAAATCAAGAGGCATAAAAAATGCACTTGCATAAAAATAAGTAATGTGATATAATGCAGTAAACAGAGCAGGATACGAAATAATGCCATACCGGTCGGGGAGTTAGCGGCACCCTGTACCCGCAATCCGCTGCAGCGGGGATGGTTTCCCCCTATGAGGGCTTCCGGCAGTACGGTCCGTGTCGCTTTGTGCGTGTTGAAGTATGGGTCTTGCGCAATTGTCGTTCGTGAATCATGTCAGGTGAGGAATCAAGCAGCATTAAACGAATCCGATGATGTGCCGCGAGAGTGCCTGTGCCGAGCGCACGGAGCGGTGTACGCGAATTGCCTCGGTTCGAATTCGGGGTGTATGGCATTATTTTGTACCTTGCTTTTTTAACGGGAGGTCGGATATGCATCAGGCGTTATACAGAAAATACAGACCTGCAGTCTTTGACGACGTATGCGGACAGGAGCATATTACCGATGTGCTCCATCAGCAGGTACGCACGGGCAGCGTAAGTCACGCATATCTCTTCTGCGGTTCACGCGGAACGGGTAAGACGACATGCGCTAAAATTCTCGCGAAAGCCGTAAACTGCACATCGCCCGTCGACGGCAATCCTTGCTGCAAGTGCGAAATGTGCCGCGCAATTGACGCGGGACTGTGCCTTGACGTCGTGGAGATGGACGCGGCGAGCAACACCGGCGTCGACTACATCCGCGAGATAAAAGAGGAGGTAGCCTACTCTTCAACGTCGGCGAAGAGCCGCGTGTACATCCTCGACGAGGTGCATATGCTCTCAGAGTCTGCTTTTAATGCACTTTTAAAAACGCTTGAAGAGCCGCCGGAGAATGTTATATTCATCCTCGCCACGACCGAGCTTTCCAAAATTCCCGCGACTGTTCTCTCGCGCTGTCTGCGCTTTGACTTCCGCAGGATAACGGTGGGAAAAATAACCGAACGTCTGAGATATATCGCAGGGCGCGAAGGATTTGAAGCAGATGATGACGCTCTTGAGCTTATCGCCGTGCTCGCGCGCGGAGGAATGAGAGACGCCGTAGGTATGCTTGAGCTTGCCTCGGGAAGAGGCGGAAGAATTGATGTCGCATGTGTGCGCGACGTAGTAGGCATTGCGGGCAGCGACGACGTCTACGGGGTATTCTCGGCTCTTGCACAGCGCGATTGCCTAAGTATTTTCAAGCTGATTGACAAGCTCTATCGATCGTCAAAGGATCTTGCGGATTTTGCCGAGCGCGCACTTACCTATTGCCGCGATATGCTGCTCTTCCGTATAGGCGGTGACGGCGCGGGCAGAGAACTTTTTGAGATGACAGCCGAGGAATTCGACGGTGTAAAGGCGCTCGCGGGGCAATTTCCCTCTGAGAAGCTTTTATATTATATCGATGTTCTTGAGAGGACTCTTGTTACGATGAACCGCGTTAAGCTCTCAAAGAAGCTTTTATGCGAGCTTGCATTTATCGAGATGGCAACCCCGACTCTAAATGACACGCCGAAGGCGTTGCTGGCACGCGTCTCTGACCTTGAGGCGGGGCTGAGTGCCTCTCCTTCGGTTCATAATACTGCGCGGGAAAAGGCTGATGACAGTGCTTCCGTCGAAAAAAAAGAGCAGGCAAGGTCGGATAGTTCCGTAAAAACAAAGACGGCGGAGCGTCAGACGGCTGAGGAAAGGCCCTTTGCTCCCTTTAACGAGATAATCGAGAAGTACGCCTCGCGAGACAGGGGTACAGCGACATTCCTGCAGCGCTCACAGGCGTTTGCCGACGGAAGCGGGGGCATTATTATCACCGTTCCCGATTCATTCTCGGAGCTTATGATAAACAAGGATGAGGTTAAGGAAAATATTCTCGGTTTGGCGAGGGCCTACGATTCGTCTCTTGATAAGGTAAAAGTCCGCGTGAAGAAAAAAGTCGAAAAAAAGGACGATTTCGACGGAATGGATATATTCTTAAACGATAATTCGGAGGAAATACAATGAAAGCAAGATTACCGCAGCAGATGGGCGGAAGTATGCAATCCATGCTCAAACAGGCTCAGAAAATGCAGGAGGATATGGCAGCGACCCAGGAGGAGCTTGAGGGGCGCGAGTATGAGATACACGCCGGAGGAGGAGCTGTCAGTCTTAGGATTAACGGAAAAAAGGAGATTTCCTCCCTTGAGATAGACGAGAGCATCGTCGACCCCGAGGACAAAGAGACTTTGCAGGATATCCTCATTGCTGCATTTAACGAGGCAATAAAAAAGGTGGAGAAGGACGCAGCGGACGAGATGGGTAAGATAACCGGAGCTATGGGTAATCTACCCGGAATGGGCGGACTCGGCGGATTATTCTGATGGCATCCGAATATATTGCGCCGATAGAGGTGCTCATAGAGCAGTTCCGCTCCCTCAAGGGAATAGGAAGAAAGACTGCCGCACGGCTTGCCTTTTGTATTCTTGATTTTTCGGACGAACAGGCGGAGCATTTCGCAAATTCGATTATTGAGGCAAAGAGAGCATGTATGACGTGCGAGAAGTGTTTCAACATCTCGGAAGCGCCCGTATGTTCTCTTTGCTCCGACCCCGAGCGCGACGGGACTACCGTATGCGTTGTGGAAGACCCGAGAGCCGTTATTGCCTTTGAAAAGGTTCGCGAATACAGAGGTCTGTACCATGTGCTCGGCGGGGTAATCTCGCCGATGGACGGCATAGGTCCGGAGCAGCTGCATATAAGGGAGCTTCTCGACAGAGTGAAAAACGACGGTGTAAAGGAAGTAATCCTTGCGACAAACCCGACGATAGAGGGCGAGACGACGGCAATGTATCTTGCGGGACTTCTCAAACCGCTCGGGATAAAGGTTTCGCGACTTGCCTACGGTGTACCTGTCGGCGGCGACCTTGAGTATGCCGACGAGGTAACTCTCCTTCGAGCGATAGAAGGACGAAAGGACATAGATTAAAAAAACTGCACACCCGCAAGGGAAGTGCAGTTTTTTCACATAGACAGAGTGAAAAGCAGTCCGTAGTGGTCTGAGGGAAAATTCCCGCCCGGCTTGTCGTCGATTATGAGCGCCCGCTCGCTTTTTATACAGTCCGTTATAAAACAGTAATCGATATGTCCGGGTGTGCCGCCCCTGTCGTAGTTGTGATAGGTCGGGGAGGTGAGGTCGGTGTTCGCATCCGTAAAGTGCTCGGTCATGCGCGCATAACCCGCGCTGTCCGGGTACATGTTGAAGTCGGCACTTATTACGGTATTTCCGCCGCCGAAGGCGAGATACTTCTCATACAAGAGATCGGCGCTCTTGACGTGGCATTCGTCACCGAAGCCGACATGGGTATTGAAATAGGTGAACTCTTTGCCGCTCTCCTTTTCGCGGAGGACAACATACATGCATATTCGCAGATACTGCCCGTCGAAGCTGATGCTTTCCTTTTCGGGAGTGTCAGAGAGCCAGAAATATCCGCGGTCGATACAGTCAAATTTATCCTTTTTCCAGAGTATCGGCGTGCCCT
>CAKSEI010000110.1 GCA_934446285.1 uncultured Eubacteriales bacterium
TCTGACATCTTTCATTATGATTGCGTCCTTATTGAGGAACTTCATAATCTTGAGTGCCTTCTGCGTTGCGTCGAAGAATATAACGCTCTTTTTACCGTCCTTTGTAAAGAGGGCAAAATATACATCAGGCTCGTCAAGAGTAGAGCAGATATCGTATACATTCTCTATAGAAGAGTCGGTGGCAAGCGATTGTTTGTCAGAGTGGTAGGGTGCGATAAGCTCCATATCACCCACGTGAATTTTGAGTATTTCCTCTTTCTTTATGCGTCCGCCGAGAAATTTATCGACTATCATCTCGCCCGCGAGAATGCTGTATCTGTATTCGGTAAGTCCGAGGGGAGAGGAAAGATTCCATACTATAACCGAGCCGGACGCGAGGAAAATGCCGCCGACGAAGATAAACGCGATATTCTTGCCGAGGAACATAACGGCAAGACATCCGACCATCCATGCGATAAGAATTACTACACGCAAAATCTTAAATAAAAGATACTTGCCCTGCGGCTTTTTGATAACCGTAAGCTCGGCGAAATTTCCCGATTCGTGTGTGCCTCTGGAAACATACAGTTCCATATTCTTTTTAGCCATATTGTTTTTCTCCTTGCTGTAAGAAAATATTAACGCATACAAATACAAAACGGTATGCATAATTATTACGGGCACTATTCTACTATATTTTCGCACGAATTTCCACGATGTTTGCCACATTATCTTTCCAGATTGTTTTTGTGCTTGCAATACGGGCAGAAGTATGCTATAATACGCTTGTAATTCAAGGAATTACGGTGCGAGGCGTGAAAAAAAGCCCGTAAAAATTATTATGGAGGTACAATCACAATGAACAAGACAGAACTTGTTGCAGCTGTCGCATCCAAGGCTGAGCTTTCCAAGAAAGACGCCGAAGCTGCCGTTGCTGCTGTTATCGCTTCTATCACCGATGCCCTCAAGGCAGGCGATAAGGTTCAGCTCGTAGGTTTCGGAACCTTTGAGGTTCGCGAGAGAGGTGAGAGACAGGGACGCAATCCCCAGACCGGTGCGACCGTAACCATTCCCGCATCAAAGATACCTGCTTTCAAAGCCGGCGCAGCGCTTAAGAATATCGTAAAGTAAGCAAATACCGTTAAAAAGGAGGACGAGCGTTCGTGCAGTTCTCCTTTTTTCCTTTTTTCAGCGTGTATTATACGCTGCCTTTGTCATGAGATTTTTTAGAAACAGGCATCTTCTCGCCTGCTCCGTGCTTTTTATAATACTCACGGGCACTCTCGCACGCCTGCCCCGTCCCGCACTTGCCGTCTGCCTTTGCGCCGCCTGTGTGCTTTTTGCTGCCTTTTTAGTTCTTTTGATCGTGAAGCGGACGTGTTATTTTCTCATGTTGAGTGCGCTCTCCCTTGCTTGCCTTGCCTCCTGCGTGCTGTCATTATTTTATTTCGGCATTTATCGTGCCTCTGTTGAGAGGCGCGAAGGCGAAGAGAGCGAGGTAAATATTTTTATCGAGGACGACGTGTCGCACACAGGCTACTCCTCGTCCTACAATGTCGTAATAGACGACGGAAAGGAGCGTTTCCGAGCAACTCTTGAGTGCTCCTACCCTTCGTATTTCCGTCGCTCTGAGATTTACTCGGGCAAGGTGAAATTCGCACCATTTGACAAATATATAAACGACTATCCGGAATTAACCCATAAGGCCTCACTCGGAATATTCATATGTGCACTCTCGGAGGAGGATAACCTCAAATATACCGGCTCGCGTGCAAATCTGCGCACCCTTTCCCTTTCGCTGCGCGACAGACTCTCGGAGGTTTTCGACCGTGCGCTCGACACCGAGCAGGCTGGGCTCGTGAAAGCCTTGCTGCTCGCTGACCGCGGCACCCTTAACAAGAGAATAAAGCGTAATTTCACCGCCCTCGGTCTTTCACATATGCTCGCCGTATCTGGTATGCATTTAAGCATACTGACTGGATTTTTCTACGTGCTGCTGCGCTGCCTGCGTATGGGCAAGCGCTCACGCATTATTCTTACCGATATTTTCATCTTTGCTTATATGCTCGTCGCGGGATTTCCCGCATCGCTCGTGCGCGCAGGAGCGACGGCTGTCGCTGTTTCTCTCTGCTTTTTCATAGGCAAGCGCCCCGACGTACTCACCTGCCTCTGTGCCGCCTGCTCCGTCGTCTGCCTCGTTAATCCCGTATCGGTTTACGACGTCGGCTTTATCCTATCCGTGTCGGCGACATTCGGCATTACTCTTATCGCGGAGATAAACGAAAGCTTTCTGAGGCGCTCGAGGCTTCGCGGTCCTCTCAAATACATCTATACCTTCCTTCTCGTCTCTGCCGCAGCCCTTTCCTTTACTCTGCCGTGCAGTGTGCTTTCCTTTTCGGAATTTACTGCTGCATCGCTTTTCACCGGCTTTATTTTCACTCCCGCCGTCACAGCCATACTCTTTTTTGCGGTAATGCTGCTCATTCTCAGCCCTCTGACTCATTTCGCCGCAGCGGCAGGGCTTTTGCTTAACACTGTCACCGGCGCTGCAATTTCCCTTTCCGACCGTCTCGCTGCTTTTTTCCCCGCCGGTATGAGCACAAGTTACCCGTTTATAATCATTTTAGTACTGCTCTTCTGCATTCTGCTTGCCGTAATAATTGTAAAAGCTCCGAAAAACCCCGCCTTTTACGCTCTTCCCCTCGCTCTCTTTGTTTTTCTCACCTCGATTTGTGCGCCGATATCGGACAGAAGAATTGCCGACAGTCTCACGGTGTGTGAGAAGAATGGGGCAGATTTTCTCACCCTCGGCTCGTCCGACAAGAGCATATGTATCGACATCAGCCCTTCATCGGGCGTGTCGCGTGCATACGCCGAGTACGTGAACGCACACGATAGGTACGCATCGCGATATTCCGCATATATAATCGCAAATCTCTATAACAAAACCCCGAAATACATTGAGAGCCTGACCGAGACGAAATTCATAAAGAAGCTGTACATACCCTCGGGTCTTGAGCAAACCACGCTTACACTTCTGCGCGGGAGCGCGGAAAAATGCGGAACGCAAATAGTCGAATACGAATACGGCGGGCAG
This sequence comes from uncultured Eubacteriales bacterium, assembly GCA_934446285.1. Classification (GTDB taxonomy): domain Bacteria; phylum Bacillota; class Clostridia; order Oscillospirales; family CAG-272; genus CAKSEI01. Next base: position 3,077 of record CAKSEI010000110.1, read on the forward strand.
ATAAATGAAGACGGCATATGCATTAAGATAAATGAGCCTTTATATTTAAAGCGCTCGACGCGCCCGGTGCACAGGATAGAGGTAGGCGGGAGCAACGCGCTTTTCTGCTATCTCGGCGCTGCCTACTCGGAGACGGGCGCGCCCGTGCCCGACTTTCCGCTTATCGTATGCGGCTCTTACGGTCCGAAATATAAACAGGAATTCGACATAGCAGCTTTAATTCCGTCAAGTGCAGCTGAATATAACCTCTCGGAGAACGCTTCGGTATACTCGGGCAGTACAAATGTTATACTAAATATTGAAAAAGAGCGCGATAGGTAGTATAATAACTTAAGACAACAATTCAGGAGGGACAAATGGAAATAAAAAAAATTAACATAAATAAAGGACTTGTCCTGAATATTATTCCCGCCGATAAATTCAAGACGAATTACTTCTCGGTGCAGTTCTCCCTGCCCGTAACGAGGGAAAACGCATCACTCTCATCCCTTTTGCCGAAGGTTCTCATGCGCGGGTGCGAGGACTTTCCCTCTATGAAAGATATAAACAGGCGTCTTGACGACCTATACGCCGCTGAGGTCTACGGCAGAGTATACTCGAGAGGCGAGACACAGTTTTTCGGAATAGCTGCGGACATGCTGAGAAACAACCTTTGTCCCGACGGCACGGACGTAACGGGCGGCGTCTTTTCGCTCATCCACTCGCTTATTTTCCGCCCGTGCACAGAGAACGGAGCTTTCCGCACGGACTACACGGAGAGTGAAAAAAAGCAGCTGCGCGCCGCGATAGAGTCCGGGAAAAACAATAAGCGCCGCTACGCTATAAAGCGGTGCGAGGAGGAAATGTGTAAGGACGAGCCTTACGGAATACCCACCTACGGATATCCCGAGGATATCGACGGGATAACGCCCGAGGCGCTTTACGCTTTTTACAGAAATACCCTGACAAAGACAAGGTGCGAGATATATTTCGTCGGAAAGACGGATGAAGACGAGCTAATCCATAAGGTAAAAAAGCTCTTCGGCCATCTCGGCAGGGACGCCTGCAGTGCCTTTGAATGCAAAGTAGTGCGCCAGGCGGGAAAGGTAAAGGAAATTACGGAGAGCTTCCCGATGGAGCAGAGCAAGCTCTCTCTCGGATTTCGCACCGGAACGGTGCTATCCGACGGGACGTGGCATATTTTCTCTGTTTTCTCGGAAATATTCGGCGGCTCAGCCACGAGCAAGCTCTTCATGAATGTGCGCGAGAAGCTTTCCCTTTGCTACTACTGCTCGTGCGTCTCCGAGGCTCACAAGGGCATTATGGTAGTTTACAGCGGAATTAACGCATGCAACAGGGACAAAGCTCAGACCGAGATACTCGCTCAGCTTGACGCAGTGAAGAAAGGCGAAATAAGCGAAGATGAGCTTGAGAGCGCAAAACTCTGTGTTATAAACAGTTACCGTGCCATAAGTGACTCGCCCTCAACAATGGAGGGCTGGTGCACGGGGCGCAGACTCGCGGGAATATCGACCATGCCCGAGGAGTGCATAGAGCTTGTCCGCACGGTCACGGCTGAGGACGTCGTAAATATCGCGAAAAAGATAACGCTCGATACCGTATATTTTATGGAGGCAGAGAAAAATGACTGAAAAAACCATCCCCGCCCTCGGCGAAAAATACTACCGATTCAGGCAGTCGGGCGGGCTTGACGTTTACGTAATCCCGAAGGATTTCGCCACCTATTACGCTACGCTCACGACAAAGTACGGCTCGGTCGACAACTGCTTCAAACGCGAAACGGATATGGAGTTTACCACCGTACCGAACGGTATCGCGCACTTTCTCGAACATAAGATGTTCGAGAGCGCAGACGGCACGGACACGTTTGCCTCCTACGCAAAGTTAGGAGCGGACGCAAATGCTTTCACATCGTTTATAAATACCTCATATCTCTTCTCATGCACCGACAATTTCTATGAGGCGCTTGAACTGCTGCTCGACAGCGTTTATCATCCGTACTTCACGGAGGAAAATGTGGCAAAGGAACAGGGGATAATCGGCGAGGAGATATGTATGCTTAACGACACCCCCGGTTTCAGGCTTACCTTTAATATGCTCGCGGGCATGTATAAGGAGCACGCCGTGAAAATAAATATCGGCGGCAGCATCGAGAGTATCGCCGAAATAAATCCCGAGCTGCTTTATACATGCTACAAGGCGTTTTACAATCCGTCAAACATGGTGCTCGTGCTCTGCGGCAATATTGATGTCGAGAGAGTCAGGCAAACAGTCGAGGAGCACGTGCCGAAGAGCCGTCCCGTAAAGACCCAGCGCCGATATCCGCACGAGAGTGCCGAGGTCGTAATGCCGTATGTCGAGGACGTGATGGACGTCTCGGCGCCCATTTTTGCGCTCGGTATAAAGGACGTAAATATTCCCATGACCGCTCACGGCAGGATGGCAAAGGAGGCAGCTCTGTCCGTCACACTTGAGGCTCTCTTCGGTC
>CAKSEI010000111.1 GCA_934446285.1 uncultured Eubacteriales bacterium
CCCCTTTCCCGGAAGATACGGAAATTCAATGTAATTTTATCACATTTAGCCCGAAAATTCAAGTATCAAACGGAGGAATGTAGCTTTTTTGCGCAGATGAGCGCTCCTGCATATAACCTCGAAAGCCCGCGCTCCTCACCTCGTCCGCGACACTCTCGTATTCAAAGGTAGTGATACGGCGCGAGAGCGGATAGCTCATGCCCGTCACGGGCGTATATTGGCTCATGAGCGATATAAGTATCTCATCGGGGGAAAACTCACGGGCGAGGGAGCGAATTACATCTATGCTGTCCTGTCTTGTGCCCGGCAGTACCAGATGCCGCACCATGACCCCGCGCACGAGCATACCGTCGCCGTCAAAGACGGGAGAGCCTACCTGCTCTGTCATCGCGTGCAGCGCCGCTATCGTCCGCTCAAAGTAATCGGGCGCACCCGCGTATCTGCCTGAAATATCAGGCGAAAAAAACTTAACGTCGGGAAGATAAACATTTATCTTGCCTTTCAGGCTCTTAACTGTCTGCACGCTCTCGTATCCGCCGCTGTTGTAAACGACGGGCACATTCGGTTTTGCCGCGTCAAGGGCGCGTATTATCGAGGGGACATACTGCGTCGGAGTGACGAGATTTATATTGTGCGCACCGTCTAGGCAGAGCGAACGGAAGATATCCGCGAGCTGCTCTTCGCTCACCTCACGCCCCGCCTGCCGTCTGCTTATCTCATAATTCTGGCAGAAAACACAGCGTAGAGTGCACCCGCCGAAAAATACCGTGCCCGAACCGCGCGTGCCCGATATACACGGCTCTTCCCACTTGTGCAGAGCCGCGCGGGCGACATGCACGGTATTCGTGCATCGGCAGAATCCGAGGTTTTTTTCCCTATCGGCTCCGCATACGCGCGGGCATAGAGTGCATGATACCGTGTTTCTTTTCACTTTCATAAAGTCCTCCGATAAAAGCAAAACCGAAAAATCTCAAAAAACGGCCGACTTGCGACCGTTTTTCGGGAAATAATAATTATTTATCAGACTACACCATGAGCGAGCATAGCGTCTGCGACCTTAATAAAGCCTGCTATGTTTGCGCCCGCGACGAGGTTGCCCTTCATGCCGTACTTCTCGGCAGCCTTTGCGGCATTGTGGTATATGCCTACCATGATGTCGTGCAGCTTGGCGTCAACCTCCTCAAACGTCCACGAATATCTCATGGAGTTCTGGCACATCTCAAGTGCGCTAGTTGCAACGCCGCCTGCGTTTGCAGCCTTTGCAGGCCCGAAGAGCACACCCGCTTTCTGAAACGTCTCGATAGCCTCCGGAGTGGACGGCATGTTTGCACCCTCTGCGACAGCGGTAACGCCGTTCGCTACGAGAATCTTTGCGCTCTCCTCGTCAACCTCGTTCTGGGTTGCGCAGGGAAGAGCTATATCGCACTTAACGGTCCATATACCCTTGCAGCCCTCGGTATAAACGGCGTCGGGACGGTAGTTCAGGTAATCCTTTATTCTGCCGCGCTTGACTTCCTTTATCTCCTTTACCGCTGCGAGGTCTATGCCCTTTTCGTCATATATATAACCGTTCGAGTCGGACATTGCGACAACCTTCGCGCCGAATGATGTTGCCTTTTCGCATGCGTAGATAGCGACGTTGCCTGAGCCGGAGATTACGACGGTCTTGCCGTCAAAGGTCGTTCCGTTGTCCGCGAGCATTTCCTTTGTAAAGTAGCAGAGTCCGTAGCCTGTAGCCTCGGTACGTGCAAGAGATCCGCCGTAGGGGATACCCTTACCCGTGAGAACGCCCGTGAACTCATTGCGCAGACGCTTGTACTGACCGAAGAGATAGCCTATCTCACGTCCGCCTACGCCTATATCGCCCGCGGGAACGTCCGTATCCGCACCGATATGCTTTGAAAGCTCGGTCATAAACGACTGGCAGAAGCGCATTATCTCCATATCGCTCTTACCCTTGGGGTCGAAATCGGAGCCGCCCTTGCCGCCGCCTATCGGCAGACCGGTGAGCGAATTCTTGAATATCTGCTCAAATCCGAGGAACTTTATGATACCCTCGTATACAGAGGGGTGAAATCTAAGGCCGCCCTTATAAGGACCTATTGCCGAATTGAACTGTACTCTGAAGCCGCGGTTGACCTGCACCTTGCCGTTGTCGTCCACCCACGGCACACGGAACTTTATTATGCGCTCCGGTTCTACAAGGCTCTCGAGAACGCCTTTCTCAAGATACGCGGGATTTGCCTCGATAACCGGCTCGAGGCTCTCAAGAACCTCGCGTACCGCCTGATGAAACTCAGGCTCACCGGGGTTTCTTGCTATAACGCGGTCCATAAGAGCCGCTATTTCCGGATTTTTAAAACTCATGACTTACCTCCGAATATTATAATCATTCTGATAAGTTATTATATCTCAACAGAAAAACAATGTCAAGAAAAAATTTGCCGATTTAACGCGCTAACGTAATATTTTATTATTTTCGACATACGGCGTACAAAAAAGAGAACGGGAGCACCGTAAAGGCGCTCCCGCATTAATTATAATTATTTGTTGAGGTTCTCCTCGAGCTTGGCAAGCTCCTCGTACATCTCCTTAGGTACGCGGTCGCCTATGCCGGCGTAGAACTCCTTGATATTCGCGATATCCTCTTTCCAGCTTTCCTTATCAACGGTAAGAAGCTCTCTGATTGTCTCACGGGAAATATCAAGACCCTCGATATTGATATCCTCGGGCTTCGGCTCGTAGCCTATAGCTGTCTCGACAGCGTCAACCTTGCCCTCGCAGCGGTCGAGTATCCACATGAGGACTCTCATGTTGTCGCCGAATCCGGGCCATATGAAGTGGCCCTCATCATCGGTACGGAACCAGTTTACATGGAATATCTTCGGTGCGTTGGGTATCTTCTTGCCCATGTCAAGCCAGTGCTGCCAGTAAGAGCCCATATCGTAGCCTACGAACGGACGCATAGCCATCGGATCGCGGCGTACAACGCCGACTGCACCGGATGCCGCAGCGGTAGTCTCAGAAGCCATGATAGAGCCTACGAACGTGCCGTGCTGCCAATTGCGTGACTGGTATACGAGCGGCGCGGTCTTTGCGCGGCGTCCGCCGAATATGATAGCCGTTACCGGTACACCCGTCAGGCTGTCAAACTCCTTGGAAACACAGGGGCAGTTCTTCGCAGAAGCGGTGAAGCGGGAGTTCGGATGAGCTCCGCAGGTGTCCTTGTTATTCTTGTCGTATTTTGTATAATCCCACTTGTTGCCCTTCCAGTCGATGGCATTCTTCGGCGGGTTGTCGTTAAGTCCCTCCCACCAAACGGTGTTGTTGTCGAGGTCGTGAACGACGTTCGTGAATATGGTATCGCGCATTGTGGTATGCAGCGCATTCGGGTTGGACTTTTCGTTTGTTCCGGGAGCAACGCCGAAGAAGCCGTTCTCGGGGTTGACAGCCCACAGTCTGCCGTCCTTACCTACTCTCAGCCATGCGATATCGTCACCTACGCACCAAACCTTGTAGCCCCTCTTTGCGTAATACTCCGGAGGGATAAGCATAGCGAGGTTGGTCTTGCCGCAGGCAGACGGGAAGGCAGCGGTGACATACTTGATATCTCCGTCGGGATATTCAACGCCGAGGATGAGCATGTGCTCAGCCATCCAGCCCTCTTTTCTTCCGAGGTAGGATGCGATACGGAGTGCGAAGCACTTCTTGCCGAGCAGGACGTTTCCGCCGTAACCGGAGTTGACCGACCAGATGGTATTGTCCTCGGGGAAATGGCAGATATATCTGTTGTTCTCGTCGAGGTCTGCACGTGCATGAAGTCCCTTGATAAAGTCGGGAGAGTCGCCGAGAGCGTCTATAACCTTCTTGCCTGCGCGGGTCATTATAAGCATATTAAGTACGACGTAGATAGAGTCGGTAAGCTCTATGCCTATCTTAGCAAAATCAGAGCCGACAACGCCCATGGAATAGGGGATGACGTACATGGTCTCGCCCTTCATGGAGCCGGTGTAGAGCTTAGTCAGGGTTGCATAGCACTCCTTGGGATCCATCCAGTTGTTTATTGTACCCGCGTCCTCTTTTTTTCTCGTGCAAATAAATGTTCTGCCCTCTACGCGCGCAACGTCGTTTACGGCGGTACGGTGCAGATAGCAGTTAGGCAGCAGCTTTTCGTTGAGCTTTATAAGCTCGCCCGTGGAGCAAGCCTCTTTGCGCAGAGCCTCAGCCTGTTCCTCACTTCCGTCGATCCAGACGATTTTGTCGGGCTGCGTCATGGCAGCCATCTCGTCGATCCACTCGTTGACATACTTGTTGGTAGTCAAAGTCATTTCTCATTCCTCCTGAAGTATATATTGAAATTTATTAAAAACTAAAATTTCCTACAGCATATATTATACTCCGCGCCGGAAATATTTTCAATAGCTCGGGCGACACATTTAACAGAAATTTATTATATTTTCGCCATGTTTTTCATAAGCGCCTGAACCAGTACCGCAAAGTCCTTAATACCGAGCTTTTCTCCGCGCACTCTCGTGTCAAAGCCGCATGAAGAAACCATGTCGGAGACAGCATTCTTCGGCATTGAAAATTCGGCAGATAAGCAGTTCACAAGCGTTTTTCTTCTCTGTGCAAAGGCGGCGCGCACAACGCGAAAGAGCATGTCTCTGTCACAGGATACAGGCAACTCTTTGTGCGGTGTTATTTTTATGACGGCGGACTCTACCTTAGGCGCGGGAATAAACGAGCCGGGAGAAACGCGCATTATCTTTTCAGCTCTGCCGTAGTACGCGACGGCGGCGCTTATCGCTCCGTAATCGGGGCTGCCCGCGGGGGCGCATATTCTGTCCGCTACCTCCTTCTGTACCATAACGGTAATGCCTGCCACTCCGTGAGCATCCTCAAGCAGCTTCATTATAATCGGAGTGGTTATGTAATAGGGAAGATTTGCGCACACGCAAAACTCCCCGCCGTCGAAATACTCCTCGGTGAGAGCCTCTATATCCGTCTGCATGATATCATTGTTTATCACCGTGACATTACGGCAGTCCGAAAGCGTCTGCGAAAGTACCGGGATAAGCTCCCTATCTATCTCGACCGCGACGACCCGCTCCGAGCGAGCGCTCAGTTCTCTCGTGAGTGTCCCTATTCCCGGTCCTATCTCAAGCGTGTTCTTTCCCGCCCCGGCGTCCGCGATCTTGCCCGGGACTGCGGAAGATACGAGAAAATTCTGCCCGAATTTCTTATGAAAAGAAAGTCCGTTCTCCTGCATAATTTTTTTAACCGTCGTTATGTCCGTTAACTGCATATTTTTCTCCGTAATTTTCTCTTGACTGTACGTTTTTTGTATGATACTATATATTATCACAAATCACTCTTGATTGCAACGGAGGAATACATGAAAATAAAACTGAACGCAGCGCCGGAGCTTGCTCAAGCCGCAGAGGAGCTTGCTCATATAACGGGAGTCTCGCCCTCGGATGACGGAGTACCCGTCCGGGCAGTGCGTAGTGATAAGCGC
>CAKSEI010000112.1 GCA_934446285.1 uncultured Eubacteriales bacterium
GGACACATCCGAGCAGAGAGCCGACTATGGCAATAGCAAGAGCATAGGACGTATAGTGGAATACTATGCGGCTATCGTGAAATCCGAGTGCCTTGAGCGTGCCTATCTGCGTCTTTTCCTTTGCGGTAAGACGGTGCATGGTCGTTACCATGGTAAGCAGTGCGATAAGCAGGAAGAGTGCGGGCAGCACAGAGCCCATCGCCTTGCCCTCGTCAACCTCGCCCTTTGCCTCGGAGTATGATACCGTATCGTCCTTTCTAAGGATAACCTCGGTAGTGCCGAGAGCATCCGTAACCTTCTCGGAGAAAACCTTATCGTCAAGAGATGAGATGACATTTATCTGAGGATAGAAGTCAAGACCCGTCGCGTCCTCATACATTACGGGAGATATGTAAGCAAAGCCGTGAGTTGAGAAATCGGGCATAAGCTGCGTCTCGTCACGCACGCAAATAAGCTGCTCTGCCGATTTGATAAGTCCCTTTACCTTACCCGATATCTCAATGCCCTTGTATGAGAAGGTAATATCGTCACCGACGGAAAAATTATTGAGGGACGCATATCTGTCGGACAGCCATACACCGTCGCGCGACTGCGCATCGTATTTTTCGCCCGACATGACGAGAAATCCGGATACGCTTTCCTTACCCGTTACGGTAAGAGCGGCGCTGTCCCCGTCCTTGCCCTTTATATCGGCGGTAACACAAATATAACGCGCAGCGTCGTCAACTCCGTCGATATCGGCGATTTTATCAAGGTCGTCCGCGGAGTACCCCTTCTCGGAGACAAGCCTGTAATCGGCATAATTGCAGTCGGAGAGAAAGGACATCATATCGTATTCGATGCTCTTCCACTCCATATTAAAGCCGACGAACATTCCGACTCCGAGCGCGGTCATGAGTATCATAGAGATAAACTGCGCGCGGTACTGTCCCATTGTTCTTATAAGCTTTTTAAATAACATGCCCGCTCCTTTACCAGTCGATATCGTCCGCGCTTGCAGGCTCGTTTATGTTCTCGCACGAGGTAATCTTACCGTTCTTGACGTGAACGACCGTATCAGCCATGCGTGCGATATTCTGGTTGTGAGTGACTATGACAATGGTCTTGCCGTATTCGCGCGCCATCTTAAGCAGCAGCTTGAGCACCATAACGCCCGTAGCGGAGTCAAGAGCGCCCGTAGGCTCGTCACAGAGAAGGATTTTCGGGTTCTTCGCGAGCGCTCGTGCGATTGAAACTCTCTGCTGCTCACCGCCCGAAAGCTCGGACGGGAAATTTTTCGCATGGTCTGAGAGTCCGACCTCCTCGAGCATTTTCGTAGCGGAAAGAGGATTAGGAGCTATCTCCTTGACAAGCGCGACATTCTCATGGACGGTTAGTGTCGGTACAAGGTTATAAAACTGGAATACAAATCCGACGGTAGCCGCGCGGTAGTCGGCAAGCTCATTGCCTGTCAATCGCGAAATGTCTTTTCCGCAGACCTTTACCGTGCCCTCGCTCGGGCTGTCAAGTCCGCCGAGCAGGTTCAGGAGCGTACTCTTCCCCGCGCCGCTGGGTCCTAAGATGACTACGAACTTTCCCGCATCGAGCGAAAGAGAGACATTGTCGAGAGCCTTTTGGACATGGTCGCCCGTCTTGTATACACGGCTGACTCCGTTTAGTTCTATTACTGACATATATTATTCCTTTCGACTGTTTTGTTTTTGTTACCGTGCTTGTGTGCAAAAAGAGTAAAGCGGGGAACGCCCGTGCGTCCCCCGCTTTATTTAATGTTTGTGACAGGAGCCGCCCATCGCGCAGTGGGCACAGTTGCCTCCGCACGACGACTTACCGTTTCTTTTGTCCTTTATAAGCTTAACTGCTATGAGGACAAGAACGGCGGCAAGTGCAACAGAAATCAGAATTGTTCCGATATTATTGATCATCCACTCCATAATAATTCAGGCTCCTTTCCCGTTTTATACGAGTATAAATCAAACTGTGAGCTTTGTTGCCTCTTTGTACTTCTTGATGAAGAGCATGTAGAGTATGCCGACAAGAGCTGCTGCGGCGAATATAAGTCCGACGATATTTGCGTTGCCGGTGAAGAGATTGCCGAACTGATTAACCATAAGAGCTACGATGTAAGCAAATCCGCACTGATATGCTATAGCGAACCATGTCCACTTTGCATTGTTCATCTCACGCTTGATAGCGCCGATAGCCGCAAAGCAGGGTGCGCAGAGCAGATTGAATACAAGGAACGAATAGCCGGAAACTGCCGTGAATACGCTGCCGAGCTCCTGCCATACGCTGTTGTCTCCGCCGCCGTAAAGGATACCGAGAGTACCGACTATGTTCTCCTTTGCGACGAGTCCTGTGATAGACGCAACGGCTGCTCTCCAGTTGCCCCATCCGAGAGGCGTGAAGATCCACGCTATAGCGTTTCCTATTGCGGCGAGTATCGAGAGGTTAAGCTCATCCTCACCGAGCATTCTGAAGCCGTCATCGGTAAATCCGAAGTAGGTCGTGAACCATACGAGTACGGTCGAGAGCAGGATTATCGTTCCCGCTTTCTTTATAAACGACCAGCCGCGCTCCCACATGGAGCGGAGGACGTTCTTGACGGTGGGCAGGTGATATGCGGGCAGCTCCATAACGAACGGCGCGGGATCTCCTGCGAACATCTTTGTCTTCTTAAGCATTATTCCGGATATGACGATTGCAGCCATGCCAACAAAGTATGCGCTCGTGGCAACCCAAGCCGAGCCTCCGAAAATAGCGCCGGCAATCATCGAGATGAACGGTACTTTCGCTCCGCAGGGGATGAAGGTAGTCGTCATAATGGTCATACGGCGGTCGCGCTCATTCTCAATGGTTCTGCTCGCCATTATACCGGGAACGCCGCAGCCCGTGCCTATAAGCATAGGTATAAACGACTTTCCGGACAGACCGAACTTACGGAATATTCTGTCGAGCACAAATGCTATACGTGCCATGTAACCGCACGCCTCAAGGAACGCGAGCATGAGGAAGAGTACAAGCATCTGAGGAACAAATCCGAGGACAGCGCCGACACCGGCTACTATACCGTCAAGGATAAGTCCGGAGAGCCACTCAGCAGCGCCCGCCTTCTCAAGTCCGTCTCCTATAAGAGCCGGAATGCCGGGAACCCAGATACCGTAGTCTGCGGGATCGGGCTCTTCGCCGAACTCTTCGATTGTCTTGACTGCTTCGTTATAATCATCGAGAGTAGCAGTCTTCTCGGTTATCTCGAGGGTCTCCTCGTCCTCTACCGTGTAGGTGAAAGAACCGGTCGGCTCCTTGCCGTTCTCCTCGGTGTAAGCGTCGTAGCCGTCTACGATTGACGCAGCATCGCCGTAAGTCTCTGCGTCGTCATTGTAATCCGCAGAGCCTATGCCGAGCAGATGCCAGCCGTCTCCGAACAGACCGTCATTTGCCCAATCGGTTGCGGGAGCACCGACTGCAACCATTGCTACCCAATATACCACGAACATTACTGCGGCGAATATCGGAAGTCCGAGCCATCTGTTCGTTACTATCTTATCTATCTTGTCGGAAGCGGAAAGGTTGCCGGCATTTTTCTTCTTATAGCAGCCCTTGATAATCTCTGCTATGTAGATGTATCTCTCGTTTGTTATGATGCTCTCTGCATCGTCGTCAAGCTCTTTCTCTGCTGCCGCTATATCGCTGTCGATGTGAGCAAGAGTCTCAGCGGGAATGCTGAGCTTCTCAAGAACCTTGTCATCTCTCTCAAAGACCTTTATTGCGTACCATCTCTGCTGCTCCTCGGGCATACTGTGAACAGCTGCCTCCTCGATGTGAGCTATGGCGTGCTCGACAGGGCCGGAGAAGGTGTGCATGGGAACGGTCTTTGCGCCCGTTGCCGCGTTCACCGCAGCCTCGGAAGCCTCCTTAAGTCCCGTGCCCTTAAGAGCGGATATCTCTACAACCTTGCAGCCGAGACGGCGGGATAGCTCCGCGGTGTCTATCTTATCGCCGTTCTTCCTGACGACGTCCATCATGTTGATGGCTATGACAACGGGAATACCCAGCTCGGTGAGCTGCGTGGTAAGGTAAAGATTTCTCTCAAGGTTAGTACCGTCGATGATATTGAGGATAACGTCGGGGCGCTCTTCAATGAGATAATTACGTGCCACAACCTCCTCAAGAGTGTAGGGAGAAAGCGAATAGATACCCGGCAGATCCGTTACGGTCACACCTTCGTATTTCTTAAGCTTACCCTCTTTTTTCTCGACGGTAACGCCCGGCCAGTTACCGACAAATTGGTTTGAACCGGTGAGAGCGTTGAACAATGTGGTTTTGCCGCAGTTGGGGTTACCCGCGAGCGCAATTCTTATATTCATTGTTATCTCATCCTTTCAGAATATATACTTAGTCAATAAAGCGGCTGCGGGTCTTACTCGACCTCGATAAGCTCGGCGTCCGCCTTACGTATGGACAGCTCGTAGCCGCGCACGGTTATCTCAATGGGGTCGCCCAGCGGCGCAACCTTGCGCACGGAAACCTCCGTACCCTTGGTTAATCCCATATCCATAATCCTTCTTTTAATAGCTCCCTCGCCGGTCAGCTTAATGACTTTCGTCTTTCCGCCTACCGGTATGTCTCGCAGAGTCTTCATGTCTTTTCCTCCTGAAAACTGTTTGTATATTTATATTTTTTCAAACAAGAATTTTACGCGCGAGCTCATCGCTCACGGCAACGCGTGCCTCTTTAACCTTGACGATGACGTTTCCGTCGAGAGTTGTGATGACGCACACTTCCCCGCCGGCAACAAATCCGAGATTTTCAAGGTGCTTCTTGACCTCGGGCGTTCCGCCCACCTTTTTTACTATCTGAGGTACTCCCGCCTCTGCCAGACTAAGCGGCATTTTTATCATCCTTTCCGAAATGAGACTGCCGAAAAAGTTAGTTAGGACTAACTTTGCTTCGCAAGATATGGTTAGCTTTCACTAACCGTATTATATTATAGTTACCCTCGGCTAATTTGTCAAGAGCTTTTTAAAAATTTTCTTGTATTTTATTTACACAAATCAAAAAAGGGCTTTTGTGCAGTTAATCCGCAAAAAAGCCTCTTCAAATTCAATATTCGCTCTTCTCCTCGGCACGCCGCGCGGCTCTCTCCACCTCATCCGGCGTAACTCCCGCCTCGCGAGCGAGGCGCGAGATATCGTCGAACTCGTACTTTTCGTTCGTCTTTGAGTAGCCCTCGGAGATTTTCTTTTTAAGTAAACCGTATTCCGTTTCTATATTTATATATCTCTCGCTCTGTTTATGCCTTACGGTGAGGTACTCACGCACTCCGCGCGTCGTGGTAAGAGCATATACCGAGCGCAACACCCTCTCCCTCTCGGCGGGCGCGCATATAACGTGCAGTATATGTCCCGAGCGCCCCTTCTTCATCACGGCGGAAAGAGTATAGACATCGAGCGCTCCCGCACGCATAATAC
>CAKSEI010000113.1 GCA_934446285.1 uncultured Eubacteriales bacterium
GTCATCATCATGCCGACGAGGTGTTTACGAGCTGGGGCGCGGAGACGGCTCATAAGTACACCGCGGACGGCATAAGAGCTGCGCTTGAGGCTCTTACCGACGAGACGGTATACGGTCTTGTACTGCGAGCAAAGGGCATTGTCGCGGGCGAGGACGGCAAGTGGATTTACTACGACTATGTTCCGGGTGAGGCGGATGTGCGTTACGGTGCGGCAGCCGTCACCGGCAGACTGTGCGTCATAGGCTCTTCTCTCAAGGAGGACGCACTTAAGGAGTTATTTAACGTCTGATGGAAATACCGGTATATCTTTTCACGGGCTTTCTTGAGTCCGGTAAGACAAGATTCATTCAGGAGACGCTCGAGGATGCGCGGTTTACCGACGGTACGTCCACTCTCGTGCTCGTATGCGAGCAGGGAGAGGAGGAGTACGACGAGGGACGCTATCCCGCAGGCGGAGTGCATATCGAATACATAGAGGATGAGAGTGAGCTTGACGACAAGAGGCTCTCGGCTCTCCTGAAGAAGCATAAGGCGAAGCGCGTGCTCGTCGAGTACAACGGCATGTGGCAGAATATCTCATTTTTCTACGCCATGCCGAAGGATTGGGTGCTCTATCAGGAGATGTGCTTTGTCGACTGCACGACCTTTGATATGTACAATAAAAACATGCGTTCGCTCGTCGTGGACAAGTTTACGACCGCCGACCTTGTTGTTTTCAACAGGTATCTCGATAAGTACGACCGCATGGACCTGCACAAGGCGGTGCGCACATGCAGCAGGGGCGCGCAGATTGTTTACGAGTATCCGAACGGTGAGGCGATACAGGACGATATAGAGGATCCTCTGCCCTTTGACCGCGAGGCGGACGAATTCACGGTAGAGGATAAGGATTACGCCCTCTTTTACCGTGACATGAGCGAGGAGACGGACGCCTACGACGGTAAGACCGTTAACTTCAAGGCTTATATAATGTCGGCAAGGGGCTTGGATGACCGCGAGCGCGCGGCAGGCAGGCAGATAATGACCTGCTGCGTTGAGGATATAGCGTATTCGGCGCTTGTATGCCGATTTCCCGAGGGGGATGTGCCAGAGGGTAAGAGCTGGGCTTATATACGTGCGAAGATAGGCATGGAGGAGCACAAGGCATACGGCAAAAGAGGTCCGGTGCTTACATGTCTTGAGTGGCATCCGGCGGAAAAGCCGGAAGAAGAGGTGGCAACCTTTTACTGATAAAAACGGGTAAAAACGAGGTGTCGGAATGGCAATAAAACTGAATGAAACAGCGGCTCTGCCGTCGCTCGGCATCGATATCGGTTCTACTACGGCAAAGGTTGTCCTGACGGACGGCGGAGAGGTGGTATACGACAGATACGAGCGTCACTTTTCCTTTGTCCGTGCGAAAACTCTCGAGCTGATAAACGACATAAGGCCTCTGCTTGAGGGCAGGGAGTTTACCGTCTCCGTCAGCGGCTCGGCGGGCATGGGGCTTGCCGAGGCTGCGGGACTGCCGTTTGTGCAGGAGGTATACGCTACGGGCGAGGTGGTGCGCACCCTTGAGGAGGATGCGTCCGCCGTTATAGAGCTCGGCGGAGAGGACGCGAAGATACTCTTCCTGAAGGGGGGCTTCGACGAGCGCATGAACGGCTCGTGTGCGGGCGGAACAGGCGCTTTTATTGACCAGATGGCAACGCTGCTTGACGTCAGCGTGTCCGAGCTTGACCGCCTCTCGGCGGGCTGCGAGCGCATTTATCCGATAGCGTCCCGCTGCGGAGTCTTTGCGAAATCCGACATACAGCCGCTCTTGAATCAGGGCGCACGCAAGGAGGATATAGCCGCGAGCATATACCGCGCGGTCGTAAACCAGACGGTAGGCGGGCTTGCCCAGGGACGCAGGATAGAGGGCAGGGTAGTTTTTCTCGGCGGACCTCTCTATTACTGCACGGGGCTGCGGCGCGCTTTCGTCGATGTCCTCGGGCTTAAGGGCGACGAGGCTGTTTTTCCCGAGTGGGGGAGAATATGCGTCGCTATGGGCGCTGCCGTTTACGCGTCATCCTCTGGCAGGACATTTGACTTTGAGTCGCTTGTCACGGCACTTGAGAGCGCCGCATCCGAGAAGAGGGATGCGGGCAGACTCCCCGCACTCTTTGAGAATGATGAAGAATACGCGGCTTTCCGCGAGAGGCACGCCCGCGCGGATGTACCGCATACCGACATTTCGGAATATACGGGAGATGCTTACCTCGGAATAGACTGCGGCTCTACGACGACAAAGCTGCTGCTCATGGCTGAGGACGGCAGCATTCTCTATACCTATTACGATTCAAACAGGGGTAATCCCGTCGAGATAGTGCGCGGGCAGCTCTCTTATATCTACAGCCTGTGCGGCACTCGCATACATATACGCTCAAGTGCCGTGACGGGATACGGCGAGGAGCTTGTCAAGAGCGCCTTCGGCGTTGACTTCGGCATTGTCGAGACTATGGCTCACTTTACCGCAGCGCGCCACTTCGACCCCGACGTCGATTTTATCATAGATATCGGCGGTCAGGATATAAAATGCTTTAAGGTCAAGAATAATTCGATAGACAGCATAGCTTTAAACGAGGCGTGTTCATCGGGCTGCGGCTCTTTTATAGAGACATTTGCCCGCAGCATGGGCTACGGAATAGAGGAATTCGCCCGCCTCGGAATTACGGCAAAAGCGCCCGTCGACCTCGGCAGTCGCTGCACGGTCTTTATGAATTCATCGGTCAAGCAGGCGCAGAAGGACGGCGCGGACGTGTCGGATATATCCGCGGGGCTGTCTGTGAGCGTTGTGAAGAATGCGGTATACAAGGTCATACGCGCACCGAGCGCCGACGACCTCGGTAAGAATATAGTCGTTCAGGGCGGGACTTTCTATAATGACGCGGTGCTGAGAGCCTTTGAGAGAGAGCTGGGCAGGAATGTGATACGTCCGGTAATTTCCGGCGTTATGGGCGCTTACGGTGCGGCGCTTACCGCACGCGATATGCGCACGGATAGCTCCGCTCTTATCACAAAAGAAAAACTGGAGAACTTTGTCCACGAGACAAAGGGCGCGGTATGTCACGGCTGCGGAAACGGATGCAGACTGACAGTGAATATTTTCGACGGCGGCAGGAAGTTTATCTCGGGAAATCAATGCGAGAGAGGTCTCGGCATAAAGGACGGCGCGGGAACGCCGAATATGTATGAGTTCAAGAGAAATTATCTCTATTCCTTAAAGAGTGAGGGCTCGGGCCCCGTGGTCGGGTTGCCGCTCGCGCTCGGTATGTACGAGACTGCACCTCTCTGGCACGGTATATTTACCTCCCTCGGATGCAGGGTGCTGCTCACCGGTGCGTCGACAAAGGAGATGTATTCAGAGGGGCAGTTTTCCATCCCGTCGGACACCGTTTGCTACCCCGCGAAGCTTATGCACGGGCATATAGCGGAGCTTACGAAAAAAAAGCCGGATGCGATATTCTATCCGCGCCTGACATACAATACGAATGAGCATTCGGGTAAAAATCATTATAACTGCCCCGTTGTCGCGTATTACTCCGACCTGCTATCGTGCAACGTAGAGGCGTTCGCGGACACGCGGTTTGTCTTCCCGTATCTTAATATAAACAGCGAAAAGGAGCTTGCGCGCGAGCTGTACCGTGAGCTTGCCCCGATAGGCAGCTTTACCCGTGCGCAGATAAAGGCGGCGGTAAAGAGCGGCTTTGAGGCTCTCGAAAAATACAAGAGCGCCGTGCGCGCCGAGGGCGAACGGGTCATTTCTCTTGCACGGGAAAAAGACTTAAGGATAATGGTTCTCGCCGGCAGACCATATCACATCGACCCCGAGGTCAGCCACGGAATAGACAAGCTCGCCTGTTCCCTCGGCTTTGCCGTTGTGAGCGAGGATGCAGTCGCGCACCTTCACGCTCCCGAGGAGGTAGACGTGCTCGACCAGTGGACGTACCATTCGCGCCTTTACAGAGCTGCGCATTGGGTGTGTGAAAACGATGACGCGCAGCTTGTACAGCTTGTATCATTCGGCTGCGGCATAGACGCGATAACCACGGACGAGGTACGCAGCATACTTGAGAGCAGGGGTAAGCTCTATACACAGATAAAAATAGACGAGATAACCAACCTCGGCGCGGTAAAGATAAGGCTGCGCTCGATGATAGGCGCTCTTGAGGAAAGGGGACGGAATGGCAACTGAATATCCCGTATTCACAAAGGCGATGAAGGAGACTCATACCATTCTCCTGCCGAATATGCTACCCATGCACGAGCGTCTCATGGCGCGTGTTTTCGGGCTTTACGGCTATAAGACCGAGCTGCTCACGAATTCGGGGAAGAGTGTGGTCAACGCGGGACAGAAGTATGTACATAACGATACCTGCTATCCCGCTCTGCTCATAGTCGGTCAGTTTATCGACGCTCTCTCAAGCGGAAAATATGATCTCGACCGCACCGCCGTGCTCATAACTCAGACCGGCGGAGGCTGCCGCGCGTCGAACTATATTTTTCTTCTGCGAAAGGCGCTTGAGAAAGCGGGCTTCGGGCAAGTTCCCGTTGTTTCCTTCAATATAAGCGGACTTGAGAAAGACTCGGGTTTCAGGATTACTCCCGCGATTCTCCACCGTCTCGCCTACGCCGTGCTCTACGGCGACCTGCTCATGCTGCTGCGCAATCAGGTGCGCCCGTATGAGAATAATAAGGGAGATGCGGACAGACTGTGCGACGAGTGGGTGGACAGACTCACGGAGTCCCTCGGAGTCAAACGCGTGAGATACTCTGAGGTGAAGAGAAATTACAGCCTCATAGTAAAGAGCTTTGCGGAAATACCGCGCTCACGCGAGCGCAAGACGCGCGTGGGTATTGTCGGTGAGATATTCGTAAAGTATTCGCCTCTCGGCAATAACGACCTTGAGAATTTCCTTATTTCCGAGGGCGCAGAGCCGGTTGTGCCCGGACTTTTGGACTTTTGCATGTACTGTGTATATAACGGCATAATCGACACGCGTCTGTACGGAATCAGCAGACTGAAAGGGCTGCTCAGCCGCCCCGTTATGTCTTTTCTCCTAAAGAAGCAGCGTGACCTTATCGACGCGATAAAGGCTCAGGGCGACTTTGATCCGCCAACCTCATTTGCACATACCTGCACGCTCGGTGAAGAGTTCGTCGGGCGCGGGACAAAGATGGGCGAGGGCTGGCTTTTGACCGCCGAGATGATAGAGTTAGGCGAGCAGGGGGTAAAGAATATCGTATGCGCTCAGCCTTTCGGCTGTCTGCCTAACCATATAGTGGGCAAGGGCGTTATGAAGCCGATAAAGGCTGCACACCCCGATATGAATATAGTTGCGGTCGACTACGATCCGGGCGCTACACGCATAAATCAGGAAAACAGAATAAAGCTCATGCTCGCAAACGCAAATCGCGGG
>CAKSEI010000114.1 GCA_934446285.1 uncultured Eubacteriales bacterium
GTGCAGAATACGCAGACCTTCTTTCTTCTGCCGCGCATATTGTTCTGACGGTACGGACGCTTCTCCTGTGCGGGGGCAGCCTCTGCTGCGCCTGCCTCGGAGGTGCTCTCCTCAGCCTTTGCTGCGGGAGCGCTCGTCGTCTCCGTTGCCGAAACCTCTTCGGCAGTGGTATCGGTTGCAATTACCTCTGCGGTAACTTCGGTCTGTACGTTCTCGTTATCCATTGTGAAATCCTCCTGTTTTAGTAATGCTTCCGTCAAAACGGCAGGTCATCGTCGTTTGAGACATCCTCAAACTTCGGCGCCTCCGCCGGAGCGGAAGAGAATGACGGAGCGGAATATCCGTCGCCGTAAGGCGCACCCGAGCCGCTCTCGCTCTTGCTGTCAACAAAGCTTGCGTTTGATACGACTACCTCCGTCGCATACCTTTTCTGTCCGTTCTGGTCGTCCCATGAGCGCGTCTGGATTTCGCCCTCGACGCATATGGAAGAACCCTTGCGGAAATACTTGGTAATGAATTCGGCGGTCGCTCTCCACGCCACGCAGTTGATAAAATCGGCCTGTGACTGCCCTTCGCTGTTTCCGCCGGAGTACCTGCGGGACACGGCAACCGTAAACGATACAACGGATGTTCCGCTGCCCGTCTGACGAAGCTCGGGGTCACGCGTAAGCCTGCCGCCGAGAATTACCTTGTTAAAATTGAAGTTAGCCATCTCGTCACCCGATTACTCGCCTATCTTGACGACACTGTTGCGAAGAATACCCTCGGTGATGTTGTACACACGCTTAAGCTCCGCCGGAAAAGCAGCGGGCGCGGTGAACTTCACCTGAACATAGTATCCTTCGGTAAGATCGTTGACAGGGTATGCGAGGCGTCTCTTGCCCCACTCGTTGACCTCTGTGATTTCACCGTTAGAAGCGATAAGAGAAGTAAACTTCTCTGTCATCGACTTTATGCCCTCTTCACCGAGCCCTGTGTCGACAACGAAAATCGTTTCGTAAGCAGAATTTACCTTTGCCATTTTTTACACCTCCCTATGGACATCAGGCCGCAGAACCGGTCTGCGGCAAAGAGATAAATGTGCGCATACGCACACACTATAGATTATAAAGCAAAAAATCCCTTTTGTCAAGGGATTTTCGCGGGTTTTTCGGCTTTTATTATTTTTCAAGCAGCTTTTTGCCTGCGCCTGTCGAGAGCAGGATGACCGACGCGACAGCCGTTATCACCGTCTCGGGCAGCATGTAGAAGCCATTGTAGCAGAGCGAATAAAAGAAAGGGTGACCTATGAATTTGTTGCCGAATACGACAAATTCGTCTACCATCGTCCAGAGCACCACGCCCGAGACAAAGTGAAAAGCAAAGCGCAGCACGCATGCGAGTATAATGCCGGCGATAGCTCCGCCCTTGCCCTTGTTTCTGAAAATTCCCGCAATGCCGAGCACGGTGAAAGCGCCGATATAGTCAAGGAATATCGCACCTACAAGAATAGTGGGCGTAAGTCCCCACCCGAAAACTCCGCTGAGAGCGAGCTGACCGAGGGAATAGACGAAAGCCGAGCCGAAGCCCCATCCGAGACCGTATCTTACGGACACGAGCATGACGGGCAGCATACTCACGAGAGTTATACTGCCGCCGAGCGGCATTTCCCAAACCTTTACGAGGCTGAGCACCGTGGACAGTGCAATCATTATCGCGCTCTCAATAAGCGCCTTTGTTTTTGTGTTCATGAACACCTCCGAAAAAATAAAATTACCGCAGGTAGTCTGGCGGTAAGAATTTTTTCGTTATCAGTTCTCCCTACGCCGGCATTATCCGTATCAGGTTAAAGGGTTTGAGTAAACTCATCTCAGCCTTTCGGCACCCCCGACTATATGCGGTTTCGACATATTATAGCATTATGCGCGGGATATGTCAAGTACACAGAAATGTATTATTTTATTTACTTGCAAACACGGTAAAAAAATGATACAATAATCCCATAATATTTATAAGGATAAAAAATGTTCGGATATATCCGTCCCGCCGCGGACGAGCTGAAGGTAAAGGAATACAATACATACAGGGCAATCTACTGCGGACTGTGCCGCAGCCTCGGCAGGTGCTCGGGCTGTCTTGCCCGCTTTACCCTGTCATACGACTTTGTTTTTCTTGCACTTGTGCGCGCGGCGCTCACGGGCGAGAAAATGTCATTTGATAAGGGCAGATGCCCCGCTCACCCTTTTAAGAAACGTCCGTATGCCCTGCCGGGACCTTCTCTTGACTTCTGCGCCTGCACAAGCTCTCAGCTCGTCTACTACAAGCTCCTCGATGATATAAACGACTGCAAAGGGCTAAAGCGCCTTACGCATATCGCCGCTCGCCCATTTGCCGCGCATTCGGCAGGGAAGGCTGCGGCGGGAGGAGTTCCCGACACGCTTATCTCGGACAGGCTGCGCGAGCTTGACGGACTTGAGAGGTCGCGCACGCCGTCCGCCGACGCACCCGCCGAGGTTTTCGGACGGCTGCTCGCGGATATCGCGGGGCACGGTCTGACATGCGACGGGGAGAGGATTGCGCGAGAGATATGCCTGCACACGGGCAAGTGGATTTACTTTGCCGATGCAGTGGACGACTGCGCGGACGACGCGCGCAGCGGCAGCTATAATCCCATCGTCATTTCCTATCCCGACGACATGACTGCGGGATGCGAAAACATTCTCGGCGCCATGGCTTACGAAAGAAGCCGCGCTCTCGGTGCGCTTGAGCTTGCCTCATGCGACACGGGGGCAAAGGCGATACTTACAAATATACTGACCTGCGGCATGATGGCCTCGGAGAAAAAGCTTTCGGAGAAAAATAATGGATAACCCGTATAAGGTGCTCGGCGTTTCGCCCGACGCAACAGACGAAGAAATAAAGAGCGCCTACCGCGCACTCGCAAAGAAATATCACCCCGACAATTACGTCGACTCGCCGCTCGCCGATATGGCGAACGAAAAAATGGCGCAGATAAACCGCGCCTACGACGAGATACAGAGTATGCGCACGCGCGCAAAAACGACATACGACGGCAACGCGAATTACTCCGACAGCTCAAAAAGTTCGTATATCGAGATACGCCATATGATAAACAGCGGAAGGTTTACCGAAGCCGAGGCGGTGCTCGATTACATTTCCGAGAGCGACAGAAACGCTGAGTGGAATTTCTTAAAGGGCTGTATACTCTCGCACAGAGGATGGTTCTTTGACGCCCGCCGCCACTTTGAGACTGCCTGCTACTTAGATCCCGACAACGCGGAGTACCGCGCGGCGCTTGAGCGGTGCAAGCTGCAGTCGGGCGGGACTACCGCGGGGTACAACACCGTACAGTCGGATGATTGCGATATGTGCAGCGTCTGCCAAACGCTCGTATGTGCCGATTGCCTGTGCGAATGCTGCGGCGGCGACTTTATACCTTGTATTTAATTTCAAACCCGTATTTAATCAAAGATGAAAACAAGAACTCTTGCGCTGTGCGCGACCCTGAGTGCTCTCGGCGTGGTAATCCTCTCGGTCGGGGCGCTTATCGATACTATTGATCTGACCGTCGCCTGCGTCACATCGCTCATATGCGTTTTCGCCGTGATTGAGCTCGGGCTGCGTGCGGCGGTGAGCATATGGCTGGTCACGGGCTTGCTCGCCTTTATCCTGCTGCCCGCGAAGTTTCCCGCCGTGGAATACATCGTCTACGCCGGGATTTATCCTATTTTAAAGTACCTCATAGAATCACGCATAAAGAGCCGTTCCGTGCAAATAGCTGCAAAGGGAGGCTACTATGCGGCGGTTCTCGTGCTTTTGTATTTTGCATCGAAGCTTTTCGCCGCGGAGGCTGAGACGGGTGCGCTCCTCGCACTTACTGCCGTCACGGCGCTCGCTGCTTTTTCGATTTTCGACGTACTTTTAACGCGCCTTATCACGCTCTATCGGTTAAAATGGCGCGACAGACTCCGCATAGACAGGTTTATAAAGAAATGAAAGATTTAGACGCTTTTTCGGAAACACTTGAGCTGCTTTCCTTCCCCGAGAGCTACCGCGAGCCGCTTTGCAGCGCCGCCGAAATTCTGGTTTGCAGCGAGGTCTTCACGCAGACCGTCGAGGACGTCTCCCACGCCCTCGAGGTCGGCACGGACACCGATTGGGAGGGTAAATGCGGCGCCGCGGAGAAGGAGGGTAAGGCCTCGGGCGTTCACCCGTATACCGCCGCTCTTGTCTTTTTTCTCATGCTGCGTCCGTCGGCACAAGTGCGCTATGCCGCGCGCGGACTCGCACAAAGCGATTGCATAAATGCACTCACCGACCTGCGTCTGAAAACCGAGGAATGCGTAAAAGTCTATCACGTTATCGGCGTTTTTACGTCATGGTTCGGCAGGTTTTTTGAGGGGACGCGGCTGCTTTGCTGTCGGCTTCAGTGTGAAGATGTCGGTTTAAGATATCCTTTCGCGGGCTTTTCTGCGGGAGATAAGGTTATAAATATACATATCCCCGAGCTCGGGCCTCTCACGGACGAGGCGTGCGAGCGCTCGTTTGCCGCAGCGGTAAAGGCCTTCCCCGACTGCGTAAGGAACGGTCGGGCGGTCTTTGTCTGCTCGTCATGGCTGCTTGCGCACGAGCTTGACGAAATGCTTCCGAAAAGCTCGAATATCGTAAAATTCAAGGACCGTTTCACGGTGTTAGGCGAGCGCCGCGAGGAGGGCTTCCCCGACGCATGGCGCATATACGGCGACAGGTTTTCCCTGCCCGCCGCCGAGCTGCCGCGCGACACCGCTCTGCAGCGTGGGTACGCCGAGCGGCTCGAAAAATACGGATACACGACCGTCGCCTACGGCGCTTTTGAATACCCGGCCGACGGAAAATAATGTGAATTTACTAACATTTACTGCCGCTTTTCGATGGAAAAGCGGCAGCTTTTTGTTTATAAGCAGCAGAGGCGCAACCCCCGACGGGGGTTCCTTCTCTTTTACGCCTGCGGCGAAAATTTACGAGCTATCCCGAAAAAGCTCGGCAAAAACTTTTAATAATGGGACAAGTGAGAGCGTTTCTTATTCAAAAGCTTTTTGCGCAGCTTTTCTTAAAAAAGCTGCCGACCGGCGGCGATTAAAGGCTTCGCCTTTAAAATCCACGAGCTATCCCGAAAAAGCTGCCGACCGGCGGCGATTAAAGGCTTAGCCTTTAAAACCCACAAGCCTTTGAAAAGGCTTGACCCAAACTTTTGATAAAGGGTTATGCTAAGGCGTTCCTTATACAAATCCTTATTCAAAAGTTTTTGCCGAGCTTTTTCGGGAAAGCTCGAGCGTTTCTTATTCAAAAGCTTTTGCGCTTCTTTTTCTTGAAAAAGCTGCCGACCGGCGGCGATTAAAGGCTTAGCCTTTAAAACCCACAAGCCTTTGAAAAGGCTTGACCCAAAC
>CAKSEI010000115.1 GCA_934446285.1 uncultured Eubacteriales bacterium
TATCATACGTGCGCTGTCGACGATATTCGCCGCCTTTGTGCGAAAAAGCCCGCACGAGCGCACATAATTTTCTACGTCGTGTACGTCTGCCTCCGCCATGGAGTATACGTCGGGATATTTTTTAAAAAGCTCTTCGCATACGATATTGACCCGCGCGTCCGTGCACTGTGCGCTCAGTCTGCCCATGACGAGCAGACGCCAAGGGTCGCCCTCCCATCTGAGGGCACATTCGGCTGCGGGGTATATCTTCTCAAGGCGCTCGACTGCCGCCGCGGCGCGTTCCTTTTTATTCAAATAAGTCCCTCCCCGCATACTTCCTTTAAAAGGCTGTCGGTGAGCGCGAGCGGAAGTCCCACGACTCCCGAGTATGAGCCGTCTATACTTTCGACGAAAACCTCGCCTATGCCCTGAACGGCATAGGCGCCCGCCTTGTCGTCGCACTCTCCGCTGTCCGTGTATCTTTGTATCTCGCTCTCGTCGGACATGCGCATACGAACCTTTGTCACGCTGACCCCGCATTTCTCTTTACCGTCCGAGATGACGCACACGCCCGTGCATACCTCGTGCTCCGCGCCCGTCAGCTTTTTCAGCATGCGCACGGCGTCCGCCCTGTCACTCGGCTTGCCGAGGATTTCTCCGTCTATTGCGACAACGGTGTCGGCGGCGAGGATTATCAGGTTTTCGTCACCCGTAATTTCCTTTACGGCGTGCGCCTTTCTTCCCGCGAGCATTTTCACCGCGTCGCGCGCGTCAGTGCCCGTCGGTATGCTCTCGTCCGCGTCCGCGCATATCACCTCAAAATCCTTTATATACCTTGAAATAAGCTCGCGGCGGCGCGGTGAGCCGGAGGCGAGTATGAATTTTTTGCCCGATATCATTTTTTTCTTATCCTCGTAAAAGCTCCCTGCGGCGACAGCCCCTTTTTATATGCCTCGACGACCGAGCGCACCGCATCCTTTTTTTCACATGAAAATATAAAGTGACGGTTGATTATTCCCATGCCTTCAAGCTCCGACAGCCTGTCCGCCATGTATATCGGAACGGAATTGAATACTATATCCCGCCCGGCCTCGCGCATTACGGGAAAAAGAACGCCCCTTCGGTCGCGCAGACAGTCAAGCCCTATCGGGTTTTCGAGTGTCATGAGCGGCACTCTGCCGTAGACGACAGCGCTCTTTGACGCGCGGATGTCCCGCATCTGCGGCAGGGTAAGCTCGGGGGAGAGCATTACGTCCCCGTACTCCGAGAGAAGCTCCGCCGACCAGTCGTTATATACATTGAATCTGTAGTCGATATGGCCCGTCATGCCGCTCTCACGTGCAAGCTCCAGCTGCCCCGGGTTGGTTATCAGTATATGCTCACAGCCCGCGTCCCCCGCAGCCCCTATAAGCGCGCGTGCACGTTCGTATTCGTGAGGCATGATAACGGGCGGCAGCATTATGCCGTTTGCGCGGGCATCGTACTTATCGAGCGGCAGATATATTATGTCAAAGAAATCCTCGCCCGCAAGCGTACCCGGGTCATAGAAGCGTGCGGTGTTCATGCGCGTGCTCATTTCGCGCGGCGGCTTTTGCACGGCGGGAACGCTTATCTGTTTTCGCTCCGTGATAATGGGCATTTTCCTCGGTGCTTTATATGACGGTGCGGGGTCGGGTGCGTGCAGACGCTTGTCCGCCTCGGTTCTGATACCGAGCATGGCTTTGCCCTTTTTACCCGTATAATATCCGTCGGTAAATCCGCTGCGCGAAAAGAGCGACGCGAGGTACCTTATGTCCGCTCCCGAGGCATTCTCGTTTCGGTCGAGCAGCCTGCGGTAAGTGCCGACCGTGCCCGAAACGTAGTCGGCATTCTTCATTCTGCCCTCAATCTTTAGGCAGTCGACTCCCATTTCAGACAGCTCGGTAAGATGAGATGCAAGGCAATTGTCCTTTAGTGACAGCGGGTATACGCCCGAGTATGGCAGCCTGCACGGCTGCGCGCACATGCCCCTGTTGCCGCTGCGCCCGCCGACAAGCGAGCTGAAAAGGCACCCGCCCGATTGAGAGGCGCACAGCGCCCCGTGAACGAAATACTCCGTCTCTATCGGGCTTTCCTCACACAGGGCACGCAGGTCACGCGCGTTTAGCTCCCTCGCCGCAACCATGCGCGTTATGCCGAGGGATTGCAGAAAACGTGCGCAGGCGGCGTTATGTCCGCCGAGCTGAGTCGATGCGTGCATCTCAAAGTCGGGAATAAATGTGCGCACGAGCGAGATAAGTCCGATGTCGGTTATTATAAGCGCGTCGACGCCGATATTGTAAAGAGAGGTGATATACCCGAGCGCATCCGCAATCTCGCGTGTGAGCACCTGGGTGTTTACCGTGACATACACCTTTACCCCGTGAGCGTGGCAGAAGTCCACCGCCCCGCTCATTTCGTCCGTGCCGAAATTCCGTGCGCCGATACGTGCGTTAAGCTCCCTGCCGCCGAGGTATACGGCGTCCGCTCCCGCGCGCACGGCGGCGCGCAAAGCCTCATACGAGCCGCACGGAGCAAGAAGCTCAGGTATATTTTCACGGACATTTTTCATTTATCTTGCACCTTTCGACTTTATATGATATAATTATCCTATATATTATAAAGTAAGTCGGCGTATTTTTCAAGGGGCAAAAAATGAGAAACAAAACCTCCACCATCCTCCCGGTGCTGTCGGCTGTCGCGGCGGCAAAGCCCTTTGCGGCGGCGACTGTGTCGGCACACCGTGACCTCGCACTCTCGCTGCTCGCGGACGCGATAACAGGCGGGGCAAAGAGACTGATAGATGCAAACGAGCGTGATATAGCGAGCGCGCGCAAAAACGGTGCGCGCGACGGAACGGTAGAGAAAATGCGCCTTGATTACGTCACTCTCGGTGCGCTCTGCGGCAGGATAAGAGCCATGGCGGCAGCCCAGTCGCCTACGGACGTAAGCGAGGACAGCATAAGCGAGAGCGGAGTTGCCGTTCGCAAAATGCATGTCCCGTTAGGACTTATCGCGGCTGTGGCTGGAGCAAGCCCGCGCCGAACGATTGAGAGCGCGGCGCAGGCGGTAAAGACGGGCAACGTCATGCTCATAGTACGCAGCGCACTCACACCCGAGACGGACGCCGTGACCTCAGAGCTGTTGTCCTCCTCCTTTTCATGCAGCGCGCTCAATGTAAATACGGTGCGCACGGTTAAGTATTCGCCGGAGAATGTATCCGACCTGCTCTCGCGCTCGGATACGGTCGACGCTCTGCTGCTGCTTGCGAGCAAATCGCAGAACGAGAGCCTGCTCGAGAGGACGGATATCCCCGCCGTTTATTCGGACTTCGGGGCGACTCATATGTATATAGACGAGAGCGCTGATGCCGCCGCCGCCGCCGAGGCGTGCGCCGATTCTTTCTCGGGAGAGACAGGCCCTCGGCTCTCCTCCGTGCTTGTGAATTGGCATATTTCGGACGAATTTCTCCCCGCACTTGAGGGCAGAGCGATAGCAGCGGGCATAGAGCTTGCGGGGGATGCGCGCGTGCGCTCCACTCTGCACGGCATTGATGAGGTACGCACGGGAGAGCTCGGAAAAGCCGACGGCAGGCTGACGGTTTTGACGGTAAACTCCTTAAGTGAGGCGCTCTGCCATATAGCCTCTCACGGGGACGGGATATGCGAGGGAATTTTCACTGCCTCCGGGGATAACGCAAAGAGCTTCTGCAGCTCGGTTGACGCGGGCACTGTCGCACTCAATACATCTTTTTCGCGTATCAACGGTTTTGACGCCGGCTTCGGAGCGGATGTCGGAATTTCTTCGGGCAAACTCGGGCGGCGCGGAGTGCTCGGGCTTGATGCACTTACAACCGTAAAATATATTATAAAGGGATAGAAAATGAGAGAAGTAATTCTTTGCAAATACGGAGAGATAATATTAAAGGGGCTTAACAAAAGCCGCTTTGAGAGTCAACTGATAAAGGCGCTCATACGGAAAACCGAGCCGTGCGGCAATTTCGAGATAACGCGCGGGCAGTCGACGGTTACTGTAAAGCCGCTTGACGACTTTGCCGACGTCGACAGAGCCTTTGACGAATGCAGAAAGGTTTTCGGCTTTGTCAGCGTTGCACGCGCCGCTGCATGCGAGAAGAATATCGACGCCATATGCCGTACCGCACGCGAGTATATACCGCCGTTCCTTGCGGGGGCAAAAACCTTTAAGGCGGATGCACGGCGATCGGACAAGTCTTTTCCGATGACCTCCCCACAGATATCCGCCGAGGTGGGCGGAGCACTGCTCGAGGTCATGCCTTATCTCAAGGTCGATGTAAGACATCCCGAGATAACGGTCATGATAGAGGTGCGCGAGAATGAGGCTTACATACACGCAGGCAGCAGTAAGGGGGCAGGCGGACTGCCGCTCGGCTCTTCCGGCAAAACTCTGCTGCTGCTCTCCGGCGGCATCGATTCGCCCGTCGCCGGATATATGTGCGCACGCAGAGGTGCAGAGTTAGAGGCACTGCATTTCGAGAGCTTCCCGTATACCTCCGAGCGCGCAAAGGAAAAGGTCATGACCCTCGCTCACGAGGTCGCCGACTACGCAGGTCCTTTTCCCGTGCATGTCGTCAGCCTGACGAAGATACAGGAAAGGCTGAAGGAGCGCTGCAATGAGGATTATTTCACTCTGCTGCTGCGCCGCAGCATGATGCGCATAGCCGACAGGCTCGCTGAAAAGCGCGGATGTCTGTCGCTCGCAACCGGAGAGAGCCTCGGGCAGGTCGCCTCTCAGACAATGGAGGCGCTCGCGGTGACCGACCCCATGGCGACAAGACCCGTGCTGCGCCCGTGCATATGCCTTGACAAAGAGGATATAGTGGAGACAGCTCGCAGGATAGGCACGTTCGATACATCGATACTGCCCTTTGAGGACTGCTGCACGGTATTTACTCCCCGCCACCCCAAGACACGCCCCGAGAGGGAAAAGGTCGAGTCTCAGGAGATAAAGGCGGACCTTGCCTCGCTCGAGGACGAGGCGCTCGCGACATACGAGACGGTGAATATAGAATAAAGCGGCATAAACCGGGTCTTTCGGCTGAAATCCGCTGCTGAAGACAAGTGCACGGAACAACACCGTCAAAGATTTTGAGTTTTCGTATTTCGATGGCATTGACGATGCACTGATTGAGGGCTTGAAACCAGGATTTCTTCTCGCTTCTTCTCAGCAACGATGAGATCAAGCGGCAGGTACTCGGTATCTTTACGGATGAAATTTATAAAAGCCTGAGAGAGGTCTAAAGGGGTGGTATCATGTTTGACCAATTTCGATTGAAAGAAGTACTGGCACAGTACAAACAGAATTTTGTCTCCACGCAGTGGGGCAATGAAAAATACAAATGGGAAGCTGTCAAATGGTTTCAGGACAATTGGGATGTGAATGCGCAGAAT
>CAKSEI010000116.1 GCA_934446285.1 uncultured Eubacteriales bacterium
TCTGAGTGTACTCGAGAAGCCTATCGGCGATAGTTGATTTACCGTGGTCTATATGTGCTATTATCGAGAAGTTTCTTATATTCTGCTGATTTTCCATATATCGGCTGTACCTTTATTTCTTATTCTCGGTTGCGGGCGGTTTTTCCGGTCCTTTGCTTATCTTGAGTATCAGGGTAGTAGTCTCCGCATATACCTCGGTCGATGCGGGCTCATTCTGCTCCATGACCTTGCCGGCGTCAACGGTATCGGAGTATTCTTCCTCAAAGACAACATTCTTGAACTTGCAGTCCTTTATTGCCTTTTCCGCCTCCTCGCGTGTCATGCCTACGTACTGTCCTATCGTAATCTTGGAGAGGACCGGACCTTTGCTGACGATGAGCTTTATCTTATCGCCCGTCTTTACCGTCGCCCCAGCTCCCGGCTCTGTGCTTATTATGCAGTCGCTCGGGACTTTCGCGTCGTATTGACGGTTGCTCGCTGTCTCAGCGTCGTCTATGACAAGCCCGTATTCGTTTCGCAAGAGGTTCACCACGTCGCTTTGCATCTGACCAGAGTAATCCTCGAGAACAAAAGTCTTTGCTCCCCTGCTCACCGTAAGCTCAATCTTACATCCGGGTTTGCGGCTTGAGAGTGCCTTCGGCGACTGGTCGATTATTTCATTTTCTGCGTAGTCGTTTGAATAAATAAAGTGAACGCTGTCAGAGTCTATCGTAAATCCCTTTGAGGTTATGGAACTTACAAGCTCGTCTGAATAAGTCTTGCCGACATAGTCGTCAACTATGATGGGCGTATTGTCACTGCTCTCGACGAGCAGCTGCTGTACCATATATACCATGGTTATTACGGCGACGATGAGAAAGGCGCATGTAACTCCCGCTATTATCGGGAACATCGATGTCCTGACTCTTGCGCGTGATGTTGTTTTGCTCTTTTTCAATGACATATCAAGCTGTGTTATCTCTCCGGGTTCTTTTTTTGTCTTAAAGACCATGTCTGGATTTCTCTTAACGCGGTCTATGAGTCTTAACATCTGCGATGCGCTCTGAATGCGCTTATCGGGGCGTTTTTCCATTGCGGCAAGGATTATCTGCTCAAGCCCCTTCGGAATGTTCGGTACGATTTCCGACGGCTTTTTCGGCTGGTCCTTTACGTGCATGAGTGCGACGGAAACGGGTGAATCGGCATTGAACGGGAGCTTACCCGTTACCATCTCATACATAAGAACGCCGAGGGAATATATGTCCGTGCGCGTGTCAACCTTTTTGCCGCTCGCTTGCTCGGGGCTTATATAATATACCGTACCTATTGCCTTGTCGGTCATGGTGACAGTCTCGGTATTCGGCAATTTCGCGATGCCGAAGTCCGTAACCTTTATCACACCGTTCTTAAGCAGGAGTATATTCTGCGGCTTTATATCCCTGTGTATTACGCCCTTTGAATGTGCGTGCTCAAGCGCCATGAGTATTTGCTCGGTAAACTGCAACGTCTCGCGCATACTGAGTGCGCCTTTTTTATTTAAGTAGCTCTTTAGCGTAATACCGTCAACCCGCTCCATGACGATATACTTTCGATTTTCCTTTACGGAAACATCATATATCTTGACTATATTCGGGTGCGAGAGCATTGCAACTGCCTTTGACTCGTTTATAAATCGCTTTACCGACTGCGTGTCGTGGGAAATCTCATCCTTGAGCATTTTTACGGCGACGGTGCGCTTCATCACATTGTCGTAAGCCTCAAAGACGACCGCCATGCCGCCCACGCCTATGACACGCTTTATATCGTATCTGCCGTCAAAGGTCTGACCGATGTAATTATCAAACATCTTCCCTTACCTCCGCGGCTCTGTCCTTCTCGTGCAGATAAAGCGCAGCCGTAATATTGTCCGCTCCGCCGTTTTCGTTTGCCTTGTCTATAAGGGTTCGGCATATCCTGTCAAGCTCCGCTTTGCGATCCTCCGAAGTATCGGCATCAAAGGAGAGCACCGTCTCCTTTATCGTCTTTTCGTCAACAAAGTTGGTAAGACCGTCCGAGCAAAGCAGCAGAAAAGCGTTCCTGCCGAATTCAACACGGAAGAGGTCGGGCTCAAGGGTATCGTTTATCCCTATTGCTTTCATGATTATATTCTTATTGACGTTACGTGCAGCCTCCTCCTCGGTAAGCTGCCCGATATCTATAAGATACTGAACGTACGAGTGGTCGTGAGTAATCCTGTCTATAAAATCATCAAATATAAGGTAAGCTCTGCTGTCTCCGACGTTCACAACGTAAGCCGTATCGTTTACAATAAGAGCTGACACAAGGGTCGTGCCCATGCCGTAAAGCTCCTCGTCCTTTGCAGCCTCGGAGAACACAACCTCATTTGCGTATCTCACGCTCTTTATCAAAACCACCTCGGCTTCGTCCGGAGTTATATCGCACCTGCCGTCCTCGCACGTGAATTTTTCAAATTCTCTTTTTACACTTTCGATATATGAGGAGCACGCCACACTGCTCGCTATATTTCCGCCGTTTGCTCCGCCCATGCCGTCACAAACAGCAAATACAAAAGCGTTTTCGCACAGCTTGTCACTCGTATAGCAGTCTTGATTGACGCTCCTTTTCCTGCCTATATCTGTTTCAGCTTTAAAAATCATTCCGAAATTTTCCTCTCATTATATCGTAGCTGCCCGCATGATGCGTTAATATCTGAACCGAGCTTGCGCCGCACCGTTGCATTTACCCCGAGCTTTGTCAGCGTATCGCGGAATGTATTTACGCTTGATGTCTCCGACGCGGAAAGCCCGCGTTCTTTTACCTCGTTTACGGGTATGAGATTAACGTGTAAAGGCATACCGCCCATGTATTTTTTCAAAAGTGCGGCAAGCGCTGCGGCGTTGCCCGGCGTATCATTCTTCCCGCGTATAAGTGTGAATTCAAATGATATTCTCCTGCCCGTTTTCGCAAAGTAATCCCTGCACGCCTGCAGGAGCGTATCTATATTCCATTTATTGTTTACGGGCATCATGTCGCTGCGGGATTTGTCATCCGTAAAGTGCAGCGAAACCGAAAGGGTTATCGGCATATTCTCATTCATCAGCTTTGTTATCCCGTCGGCTACACCGCACGTCGAGACCGAAATGTGCCGATAGCCTATACCGAGCCCGTCCTGCTTATTGACAAGGCGCAGAAAGCGTATGACATTATCATAATTGTCCATTGGTTCGCCTATGCCCATCATGACGACATTCGATATCCTAACGCCGAGATCGCGCTGCGCGACTGCTATCTGACCGAGCATTTCACAAGGCTCGAGATTTCTCTCAAGCCCTTTCAGTGTCGAGGCACAGAAGCGGCAGCCCATGCGGCAGCCCGCCTGACACGAGATGCAAATCGAGTATCCGTGCTCGTATTTCATGACCACGCTCTCGATAAGCTGCCCGTCGTAAAGGGAGAAAAGATACTTGACCGTGCCGTCTATGTTCGACACGAGCTTCTTATATACTCTCGGCAGGCGAAGAGGAAATCTCTCCGAAAGGCTGCCTCGGAGCGAGAGCGGCAGATTTGACATTTCGGGATAGTCCGCGCCCTTGTTCGCCCATGACCAGACCTGCCGCGCGCGGAATGCGGGAATGCCCGCGTCCGTAAAAGCGCGCACCGCGTCCTCCTGTGTCCCGTTGAGTATACTTAAACTCTTCTCCATAATCAAAATTATATCACATATCCTCTTAAAAAGCAATAAAAATAACGCCCTCAGGCGTTATTTAATCAGTCAATGGTTATGCTATCAATAACAACATCCTCAACGGGCTTATCGCGGAAATCGGTGGCAACCGCAGCTATCCTGTCTACTATGTCAAGTCCGTCTACAACAGCACCGAAAGCGGCATATTGACCGTCGAGAAACGGGCAGTCCGCCTGACATATGAAGAACTGCGACGATGCGGAATTGAAATTCTGAGCACGAGCCATGGAGAGTACGCCCTTCTTATGAGAGAGAGGGTTATTCACGCCGTTTGCCGCAAACTCGCCCTTTATATTCTCATCCGAGCCGCCCATACCGTTGCCCAGAGGGTCACCGCCCTGAATCATAAAGCCGTTTATAACCCGGTGGAAAATCAGTCCGTCATAAAAGCCCTCACCTGCGAGCTTTTTGAAATTCTCAACCGTTATCGGAGCAATATCTTCATACAGCTCCGCCTTTATTGTGCCGTAGTCCTTTATTTTTATTTCTACCATGATGTGTCTCCTTTTATTTTTCATCACGCGCCGCGTGAGACAATATATACTGTAACATATTCGGCGGGGCAGACTGTCTTGAATTTAATCGCCCGTTCGGATATGCCCGACGGTAACCGTAAGGTCTGTATTTTCGGTTTGCACCGTAAAGAATGCAATCCCGCTCTGCTCTCATTCGCGCACGGAGCATGCAAAAATACGTGGATTATACCCCTTATTTGAGTATACCGTTCTCCATTACGAGCGTTCGATCGGCTTTCGAGGCAATTGACGGGTCATGAGTAACCATTATAATGGTCTGACCAATCATTTCCTTTGTTTTTAAAAGCAGATCGAGAACCTCATCTGCATTTTTCCTGTCGAGATTTCCCGTAGGCTCGTCGCAGAAAAGCACCTGAGGACGGTTTATCATGGCGCGTGCTATCGCGCAGCGCTGCTGCTGTCCGCCTGATATCTCTGAGGGGAGATGATTGAGACGGTCCTTTAAGCCGAGAACATCTATGAGCTTATTTAAATGCTCCTCAAACTGAAAAGCCGGGCGATCGCACATAACAGTCGGTATCATGATATTCTCAAGGACGGTCAGCTGGGGTATCAGATTATGCTTCTGAAAGACTATTCCCGTGTACATCCCTCTGAATCCGGCAAGCTCATCGGGCTTCATAGACGTAATCTCATTACCCCTTATGATTATCTTACCGGAATTGGGTCGGTCAAGTCCCGCGCACAGGTGTAAGAAAGTGGATTTACCCGAGCCTGACGCGCCCATTATGGCGACGAATTCCCCGTCCTCAACCTTTATGCTTACTCTGTCCACGGCGTTTACCGTAGACTCGTGAACCTTATATTGCTTTATAACGTCACGTGTTTCAAGAATTAACATACTATATCCTTTCGTCGCTCGCAGCCGCACGCATGACCGCGTTCTTTTTTCTGTTATATACGAAATAAGGTATCGCAGCCGAGAGGAATGCCGACACCGATGTGAAGATAAATCCGCATATGTACTCTATCGCGGGAAGAGCGTACGCAAAGCCCGGCTCGGGAGCAATTCTGTTCGCCGCAGTACATATCAGCCGCGTAACGACAAGCGAGCATGCGGTGAAAATAAGAGCGGAAACAACGGCACTTATCGCACCCTCGCCGAAATATACCGTGCGTATC
>CAKSEI010000117.1 GCA_934446285.1 uncultured Eubacteriales bacterium
TTTGAGGCGAGCGCAGACGAGCGGGAAACGCGCGGGTTGACCTCTATCACCGCATAGTCAAAGCTCTCGGGGTCGAGGGCAAACTGACAGTTGCAGCCGCCGACTATTCCTACGGACGAGATAATATCGAGCGCTGCACTGCGCAGCATCTGATATTCCTTATCGGCAAGGGTAAGGGCAGGGGAAACGACGATAGAGTCGCCGGTATGCACACCGACGGGGTCGAAATTTTCCATCGAGCATACGGCTATGACATTGCCATGTGCGTCGCGCATGGTTTCAAATTCTATCTCCTTCCACCCCGCGATGCTCTTTTCTATGAGCACCTGAGTGATAGGCGAGAGGTCAAGTCCTCTGCGCGCTATATCCGAGAGAGTCTGCGGGTCGTCGGCTATTCCTCCTCCCGCACCTCCGAGGGTATATGCGGGACGGACTATGACGGGATAGCCTATATCCTCCGCAGCCTTAAGGGCGCCGTCTAAATCCGTCGCTATTTCGGACGGCACTACCGGCTGACCTATACTCTTCATTGTGTCGCGGAAAAGCTCTCTGTCTTCTGCCTTCTTTATTGCATTTATGTCCGAGCCGAGCAGCCGCACGCCGTATTTCGCGAGCGTACCTTTCCTCTCAAGCTCCATTGCGACGGTAAGTCCCGTCTGACCGCCAAGTCCCGCGAGGAGTCCGTCGGGGCGTTCCTTTTCTATAACCCTCTCCACAGTTTCGGGGTCGAGCGGCTCTAAGTATATCTCGTCCGCGAGATGCTTGTCCGTCATTATCGTTGCGGGGTTGGGGTTGACGAGCACGACGTTCACGCCCTCCGAGCGCAGAACCTCGCACGCCTGTGCACCCGCGTAGTCAAACTCGGCTGCCTGACCTATGACTATAGGTCCCGAGCCTATGACGAGAACCTTCTTTATGCTCTTATTTCTCGGCATTTTTATCCTCCCCCATCATGCAAATAAATCTGTCGAAAATAAATGACGTATCGTGCGGTCCTGCGCACGCCTCCGGGTGAAACTGAACCGTAAAGCACTTTTTGCCCGGATATTCCACTCCCTCGCACGTGCCGTCGTTCGCGTTTACGAATATCTCTCTGCCTAAGCCCTCAAGACTGCCCGAGTCGACCGCATAGCCGTGATTCTGAGAGGTGATATAAGTGCGGCAGCCGTCCGTCTCGCTCACGGGTTGGTTTGCCCCCCTGTGACCGTACTTAAGCTTGACGGTCTTTGCACCCATGGCAAGTGCGGTGAGCTGATGCCCGAGACATATGCCGAAAACGGGAACTTTTCCTACTATCTTTTTTATCTGCTCAATCTCAAATGTATTTTCCGCGGGGTCCCCCGGTCCGTTTGACAGCATAACTCCGTCGGGAGCACCCGCGAGAATGCTCTCCGCCCTGCTCGACGCGGGATAAAGAGTAACCTCACACCCGCGCGAGGTCAGACTGCGGATGATATTTCTCTTGGCTCCGTAGTCTATTAGCGCGACGGAGTATTTCTTCTCCCCGTCCGCGGGATAAACCTTTTTCTCACGGCAGGTAACGCGCCCGACCGCACCCGTAACCCTATATGCCTTTATAAAGCCGGGGTCGTCCGGCATATGCTCGCATATTGCCGCATTCATCGCGCCCTGCTCACGTATAATCGCGGTAAGCGCGCGGGTGTCCACGCCGCATATACCGCATATATTTCTCTTATGCAGAAAGTCGTCGAGCGCACCTTCACTGCGAAAGTTGGAGGGACAGGCACAAAGCTCGCCCGTGACATACCCGACGAGCGAGCTCTCGCCCTCAAAGTCCTCGGGAATAACGCCGTAATTTCCTATCATGGGAAAGGTCTGTATAACTATCTGACCCGCGTAGCTCGGGTCGGTAAGCGTCTCGAGGTATCCGGTTATGCCCGTGGTGAATACAAGCTCGCCCACGCCCGTGCCGTCCGCGCCTATGCGCTCGCCCTCAAACACTCTGCCGTTCTCAAGCACCAAATAAGCCTTTTTCATTTTTCCTCCGCAGATTTTTTTCACTGTGCCGCGCACGCTTCCTTTATAATTTCAAGCGCGCGGGCGAGGATATCTTTATCTATATTGAGGGGGGGCAGCAGCCTGAGGGAGTCCTTTGCGGTGAGGCAGAGAACACCCCTCTCGATGCAGCGTGCCGTTACCTCGGCGACGGGGCGCACGGTCTTTACTCCTATCATAAGTCCCATGCCGCGCACGTCCTCTATTCCGTCCTGCCCCGAAAGGCGCTCCTTTATAAAACGCCCCTTTTCCTTTACGAAGCAAAGTAAGGCGTCGTCAATGCGACCGATAATGCTGAGAGCCGCCGCGCAGCATACGGGATTTCCGCCGAAGGTAGAGCCGTGGTCGCCGTAGCCGAGGGTAAACTCCGCCTTATAGCCCGTGAGCGTCGCACCTATCGGCAGCCCGCCCGCAAGTCCCTTTGCGGTCGTGACAATATCCGGCTTTATGCCGTAATTCATATATGCAAAGTATTCGCCCGTGCGTCCGTTGCCAGTCTGCACCTCGTCGACAATAAGGAGCACGTCGTTTTCCGCACACCACGCGGCAAGGCCCTTAACAAAACTCTCATCAAGCGGTATTACTCCGCCCTCGCCCTGAATGCACTCTATCATGACTGCGCAAACGGGAGTTTTACCGTGTATACTCTCTATTGCCGCTATATCTCCCGCGTCGACCGAGCAAAAGCCGGGTGTGAGCGGGCGGAAAAGCTCGTGGTAATGCTCCTGACCCGTTGCCGCGAGCGTTGTAAGAGTCCTGCCGTGGAAACTTTTATTAAGCGTCACGACGGTATAGCGCCCATCTCCGTATTTATCAAAAGCGTACTTGCGCGCGAGCTTTATCGCGCATTCATTTGCCTCCGCTCCCGAGTTCGAGAAGAAAACCTTTCTCATTCCCGCCCGCGTACACAGCGCCTCGGCAAGGGTCGTGCAGGGCTCTGTATAATAGAGATTTGACGCGTGCTGGATTTTCCCCGCCTGCTCGCACACAGCCCGATACCATTCACCGTCGCACGCACCGAAGGAGTTTACGGCTATTCCCGAGCCGAGGTCGATATATTCCCGTCCGCTCTCGTCATAGAGAAGCGAGCCCTCGCCGCGCACTATCGTGACGGGGAAACGGTTATACGTACCGATTATATATTTTTTATCCCTATCTGTTATCCTGCTCATCTTTCTCTCCCGTGACCATGGTTCCCGCGCCCTCGTCGGTAAGCAGCTCCATGAGTATCGCGTGCGGGACTCTGCCGTCCATTATTACGACTCTCTTCACTCCGCGCTCAAGCGCTTCGGTGCAGCAGTCAATCTTCGGTATCATGCCGCCCGCGATTATCCCCTTGTCCTTGAGTGCTTTCGCCTCTGCGGCGGTAAGCTCGGGGATGAGAGTAGACGGGTCATCCTTATCGCGCAGAACTCCTGCGATGTCCGTCATCATGATAAGCCTCTTCGCCCCGAGCGCTCCCGCGATATAGGCGGCGGCGGTATCGCCGTTTATGTTGTATGCGTTGCCGTCTCTGTCGCAGCCGACGGTAGAGACGACGGGGATATATCCCTTCTCGAGCAGGTCGGCGACGGGCGCAATATTTATTCCCGTTATTCTGCCGACGTATCCGAGCCGCTCGTCCTTTACCTGCGCCTCTATGAGTCTGCCGTCCATGCCCGATATGCCCATTGCCTTGCCGCCGTTGCGCTCAAGGAGATTTACGAGGGTCTTATTTACCTTGCCCGCGAGCACCATCTGCACTATATCCATAGTCTCTGCGTCGGTCACGCGCAGCCCGTCGACAAATTCGGGCTTTTTCCCGAGCTTTGACATCAGTTCGCTTATCTCGGGTCCGCCGCCGTGCACGAGCACGACCTTTACGCCGATGAGCTGCAGGAGGACTATATCCTCCATGACCTGTGCCTTGAGCTGCTCATTTACCATGGCGTTTCCGCCGTACTTTATGACTACGGTTCTTCCCGTATATCTGCGTATATTCGGCAGAGCCTGGGTAAGCACCTGCGCCCGCTGAGCATTTGTAAATTCGTCCGCCATCTTTCCCTCCGTCAAGTGCGGTAGTCGCCGTTTATTTTCACGTAATCGTATGTAAGGTCGCAGCCCCACGCAACCGAGCCGCACTGCCCCTGTCCGAGGTCTACGAGAATGTCTATTTCCTTTTCCGAGAGGATTTTCTTTGCCTTTTCCTCGGAGAAATCAATGCCTGCGCCGTCGCGGCAGACCTCTATTTTACCTGCGCTGCTCGCAAATGAAACGTCTATCTTATTCACATCCACGTCTGCTCCGCTGTAGCCTATGGCGCATAAGACCCTGCCCCAGTTCGCGTCCGCGCCGAACATTGCAGCCTTTAAGAGACTCGAGCAGATAACGCTTTTTGCCACTGTCTTTGCGCAGCCTATGTCGCGCGCGCCGCTCACCTTGCATTCAAGCATCTTCGTCGCGCCCTCTCCGTCGGCGGCTATCATTCGGCAGAGAGCGACTGTCACGGTATTGAGTGCCTTCATAAATTCGGAGAAGTCATCTCCCTCGCCGTCAATTGTCTTGTTTCCCGCCTCACCGTTTGCGAGCACCGTCACCATGTCGTTTGTCGACGTGTCCCCGTCTATGCTTATCATATTAAAGGTATCGGCAATGTCTCCGCTCAGCGCCCTTTGCAGCATATCATGTGTTATCGAGACGTCGGTTGTGATGAAAACGAGCATGGTCGCCATATTCGGATGAATCATGCCGCTGCCCTTTGCCATTCCGCCGATACGGCACTCCTTACCGCCCGCGGTAAATGATACGGCTATCTCCTTTGCCTGAGTGTCCGTCGTCATTATAGCCTCGGCTGCGTCCTTTCCTCCCTCTCGCGAGAGCGATGCGGCGAGGGTCGGTATACCCAGCTCTATCGGCTCTATATCAAGCTTCTGCCCGATAACGCCCGTGGAGGCAAC
This sequence comes from uncultured Eubacteriales bacterium, assembly GCA_934446285.1. Classification (GTDB taxonomy): domain Bacteria; phylum Bacillota; class Clostridia; order Oscillospirales; family CAG-272; genus CAKSEI01. The sequence continues at coordinate 4,953 of CAKSEI010000117.1, forward strand.
TATAACGTCGCACGGGGATATGCCGAGAGCGGAGGACAGCATATCGCTCATCATCTCCGCCTTTTCCACTCCGTCGCTGTTGCAGGTATTTGCGTTTCCGCTGTTGCATATTACTGCCTGCGCCGTGCCGTCGCTTATATGCTTTTTCGTTACCGTCAGCGGCGCTCCCTTGACGAGGTTTGTCGTATATACCGCCGCCGCCTGCGCTTTTTTTTCACTGTAGATAAGAGCGAGGTCCTTTTTCGTCCTGTTCTTGCGTATGCCGCAGTGTATGCCCGACGCATAAAAGCCCTCGGGTGCGCACACTCCGCCGCTTATAATCTTTATCATTTGTTATCTCCCGTCACAAGACCCGTGTCCTCGGG
>CAKSEI010000118.1 GCA_934446285.1 uncultured Eubacteriales bacterium
CAGTCGCCCTGCTTCACATCGTCGAAGCCCTTCTTCGGGTCGGTGGGCTTGTCGGGGTTGGTGGGCTGAGTGGGCTGGCTGGGGCCGGGCGTGAACTCGCCGGGCAGGATCAGCGTGGTTCGGTCGGTCTTTACCGTGCCGGAAGCGCCGTCCTCGCTCACGGTGAGGGCCACATCCGTGGTCCTCTGGTAGCTGGTGGGCATGTAGGTGAACACAAGGCTGGCCACCAGACCGCTGTAAGCTTCCGCGTCGGCGTAGCCCACCTTCACCTGACCCTTGGCGGAGTCGATGACGGCGCTGTGGAGCACATTGCCGTAATTCACGCTCAGCAGGGCCAGTTCGGCGGCGTCATAGTTCACGGTAAACAGGCCGTTGGTGCTGTCGCCGGCCACAACGGGCACGGTGACGGTGTGGGTGGCGGAATCGACCTTCACCTCGTAGGCGCTGCCGGAGGAGCCGCCCACCTCAACGCTGTTGAGGCCGCCCGCGGGGCCGCGGCAGGTCAGAGTCTCACTGGCAGGCTCGATCCCGGTCTTCTCCACATTGGTGTTGGCCACAGCAGAAGCCAGTGCGGTGGTCGTCTCGCCGGAAGACTGCGCGGGCAGGTCGCTCATCAGGCCGACCACGGGCCAGACCTTATCGGCAAACTCACCCAGATGAACGACGACGATCTCCTTACTGTCAACATCAATGGCGATCAGATCCTGAACTTCGCTGCCGTTGTAACGGCTCCAGAACAGGTAGGGGGTGCCGCTGTTGTCCGCAGCATAGAGCAGGGACGAATAGAAATCACCCGCAGTGTAGCCGGTGCTGGCAACAAGGCCCTTGCCGGAGGATTGCGGATAGAAGTCGTAGCAGCCGTCATTCAGCTCGATCACTGCATCAAAATAAACCATACCGCTGCTGTCCACAAGATAGTATAGATCAATCATCTTGTTGTAATACGTATTCATGACCGACCTAGCATAAGCGATGCCGACCAGACTGCTGGAGCCATCGCCCCACGCAACAAAATCGACCATTTCGCCGGTTTCCTTATCCAGGAACAGGATATACTTCCCGTAAACACCCACAAGGCAGCCAAGGCTGGGCGAATCTTCCAGATCGACCACACCGATGTCGGCAGCCACATTGCCGATCTTCGTGGCGTTCAGCCCGTCATCCACAAGGTAAATATCAGCATCAGAAGCGTCATCGCTCAGGACCGCGGCATAGATCTTGCCATCCACAGTCTGGGTGGCCGCCGAGAACTCATAGCCGCACTCCTGCACCGCCGTATAGTCGGCCAGTGCATTGGTACTGAAGGTGGACCAGTCGGGCTTGCTGTCCGTTCCCCAGACGATGCCGTTCAGGTCGGCGACAACGGTCTTGACGGTAACGGCACACTGAGCGGTCACAGATTCCGTCACAGTGGACTTCGCCGTGATGGTGCAGCTGCCGACGGACACGCCGGTGACCACGCCGTCGGCGTCAACGGTGGCGACGGTTTCGTCATCGGAGCTCCAGGTAAAGGTGTCGTAAGCGTTCCACGGGGTGGTCGAGACCTCCAGAGCGGTGGTGCTGCCCACAAAGACAGACGTCGCCGCGGGAACGATCTCGATGGACGTGGCGGCAGTGCGGTCCGCGCCCAGCGTCAGCTTCCATGTGCTGGCGTTGTCAGCGTAGTCGTACACCTGAAGCAGAAGGTCGGTCTCCGTGTTCCCTTCGGGCAGGGTCAGGGTATAGGCGCCCTCGGCTCCGGCCTTGATGTCCGCGATGGAGCCAGTGACGGCCAGATCGTCGCCTTTCTGATTGAACAGAGCAACGGCGGCCACATACCGGTTGTCGCTGGCGGTGACGGTAAGGGTACCGGCCTCCTCATCGTACTTCACATCACTGATGGTGGGGGCGGTGTTGTCGATGGTCACCTGAACAGTGCGGCTGGCGCCCTTGCCCAGCGCGGCCCAGTTCACAGTATTGGTCTCGTTGTTCACATACAGCTCAGGAGCCAGCGTCAGCGTCAGCGTCACGGTGTCGCCCTCATTGAGGCCCGCGCCGTTCCAGTTCAGCCGGGCGTTGGAGGTGACACCCTGCCAGACGCTGTTGTTGCTGTCCCAATAGGCTGCGGTGCTGCTGCCCAGATCCCTGCTGTCAATTACCTGACCGCCCTTTGTGACGGTGAAGCGGGTGGCGGCGGCATTGCGGATGGGGGAATAGCGCCATGCGGTCAGCACGTCGCCCCGCTGGTTATTCAGCGCCGCCCGCTCGGGCATATAGGTCTCGTCGGTCACATAGGGGTTCGTGCCGAAGGGATACGCGCTCGCATCTCCGGCATAGTTGATCACCAGCACGTTGCTGTTCAGATTGAGGCTGTCCATGGTGATCGTCTGGCCGTTGTACAGGTAGGGAAGGCGATCCTCAAGGCCGTAGCTGTATTCGACGTAGCCGCCCTTGTCGAACATGGAGGCGTCGGACCAGTTGCCGTAGAAGCCCAGCACGGGGATGGAGTGGCTGGTGCTCACCGCGCCCTCGGAATCGGGCAGCGCGTCGATCTTGGCATAGGCCTCCACGTAGAAGCCGTTGGGATAGATCTCCAGCAGCTCAGCCGCTTCATCCTGATCCAGCGTAATGGTGCAGGTGACGGTCACGCTGCTGTTGGCGGGCACCACGGCCCGACCGGTGTTGAGCCGGACAAGGAACAGATGCACGTCATAGGTGTCGATGCCGCCGTCGTTGTCGAAGTCGGCCAGCGCCTTGTTGGTGATGGAGGTGCGGCTGCCGACGATGTAGTCCAGCAGGGTCTGCGCGTCGTCGCGATCCTCGTCGCCGTCGCCGTCGAAGTCATAGATAGTGAGGTCGTCCACATGATCCACGGGCTTGCCGTCGATGGTCCAGTCCACGCTGGCATAGTCGAAGCCGGCCGTATAGCCCGTCATGTAGGCAGAGCCGTCACTGCTATCGATCCAAGGATACTGGGTGAACACGTCGGCACTCAGATTATAGCCGTGAACGTCGCCGTCCAGATTCTGGATGGTAAAGGTAAAGCTGTAGGTACCGGTCTTGCCGGGGTCGTCGCCCAACTCCACCTTGACCTTGCCGTCGTCCTGACCCTTGACCAGCACATAGGAGTCGGCGGCGGTGGCCGCGTCGGCGTTCACAAGGCCCGCGCCCTGCTGGAGCACGGAGTAGTAATCGCCGTACTCATCGGTCAGCGGGGTAGCGGTGGACATCATCAGGGACTGGGCCAGCGCACGGTCGCTGAGGCCCTTCTGGGAAATGCCCCGCTGCTCGATGGCCTGCTTCACCAGCGCGCCGATGCCCGCCATCTGGGGGGCGGCCATGGAGGTGCCGCTCATCAGCTCATACTGATCGTGGCCGCCGGTGATACCGGTTTTGGTCATATTTTCCCCGAACAGAGAGTAGATGTTGCCGCCGGGGGCGGTGATCTCCGGCTTGATGCTCAGGTCGCCGGGCACGCCCCAGGAGCTGAAGGAGCTCATGGTCTGATAGGCGGAATCATAATTGGCCACGCCCACCTTGTTGAAGACGGTCAGCTTGCCGGTGTAGTAGGTGTAATTCCCCTCGGAAGCCTCAGTGGAGGCCGCCTTGATGGTCCTGCCCGCCGTCTGAGAGATGGACACGCAGGGAGCGGTGCCGGTATAGCCGGACAGGGTCATGCTGATGGTGCCCGCGGCGTTGTTGTACACCACGCAGGCGGCGGCTCTGGCGTCATAGGCGTTCTGGGCCTTCGCGCTGAAGTTAATGGAGCCGCGGCTGCAGAATACGATCTTGCCCTTCACCAGATCGCCCAGCGCCGTGTAGTCGTCCGCGTCGCCCATGCCGTCGATGAAGATGTAGTCATATTCCGTGCCCTCGCCGCCGTTGGTGTCCAGCGTGACGAAGGGCTCGTTGGAGGCGCTGCTGCCCTCGGTAAAGGAATACAGCTTGCCGTCCACGGTGAAATAGGGGCTGACCACGCCGTCGTTGTCCACGGAAGCCACACCCAGAGAGTTGGTGTAAGACCCGGGAGAACCGCCGGTCTGATAATTCACGTCATCGGCGTACAGATTGCCGACGGCAGTGTTTTCTGCCCAGGCCCCGCTGTTGCCGGCGGAGATGGTGACCACGGTGCCGCTGCTGCTCAGGCCCTCCAGCAGTTTGGAGAACTCCTCGTCATAGGCCATGCCGGCCACGCTGCTGCCCAGAGACAGGTTCACGGTGTCGCAGCCGAGGATGATGGCGTCCTCAATGGCGGCCACATAGTCGTCGGAATACGCGCCGCCGCCCTGACCGAACACCTTCATGACCAGCACCTGCGCATCGGGGGCGTTGCCCACCATGTGGACGGTGTCCAGCGCGGACACGAAAGTGCCGTTTTCATTGAGGTAACGGTTGGCCGCGGCGATGCCCGCCACGTGGGAGCCGTGCTCGCCCTGAAGGTCACGGAGGTGCTCCACATTCAGGTTCCGGTCCACATAGTTGAAGCCGAAGGGGATCTTGGAGCTGATGTACAGGTCGTCGGCGTCCAGTCCTGCATACATTTTGGACGCGTTGAGCTGGGGCAGCTTCTCGGCGATCTCATCCACGTCCAGCAGATCGTAGCTGGCGACGGTCACGCCGTCGTTCTCCGCGTCCTCTTTGATGGCGTAGTCAAAGGCCTTGCTGTCGAAGGACTGATGCTCGATGTCAAGGCCGGTGTCGATGATGGCGATGCGCATACCCGCGCCGGTGTAGCCGTTGCTCCACGCGATGCTGGCGCCGGTCATGCCGGTGGAGACCTCCATCTGGGGATCGTCTCCGCCGACGCTCACCACGTCAGGGGTGTACCGGGTGGCCACCACCACGTCCTCAACGCCCTCCACGGTCTTGATCTTCTCGATCTCGCCGTAAGCCACGTTGGCGGAAATGACGTTGGCGACCAGCGTCAGGTTGTACACCACGTCCAGCTTTTCACCGGGATCCAGTGCCTCCTCGGCGATGGTCTCCGTCACGTACTCCTGCGTCATCAGAAGCTGCTGGCGGTAGCTCATGGCGGCGGTGTTTTCGCTGATGTCGTCCTCAGCGGAATACACTGCGATGGTCGGTGCCGCCTCCAGCACAATGGAGACGCGGACAACTTCATCGTCCGCGTACAACGGCGTCTCGGGCTCCTCGGTCACGGCCGTCTGACAGGGCCGCGCCGTGACGGCGCTGTTGTCCACCTGCTTCCAGGTCACGCCGCCGGACTCCGGCTCCGCCGCAAACGCGACAGGGACGGCGCCAACCAGCATGACCAGACTCAGCAGCAGGGCCAGCAGGCGTCTTGCTCCC
>CAKSEI010000119.1 GCA_934446285.1 uncultured Eubacteriales bacterium
GAGTTAGGAGTATACATGTCGAGCCATAAATTCTTTGACGTTATATGTATCGCGGTAACTGTGCTCGCGGTAATTCTGACCGTCTTATTCATGAACGGCGAAAGCCTCGGACTTATCACCGCCGTAAGGGATGACGACGCGGAGAAAAACGAAAATAACAGTCTCTTTACCGATAACGACCTCGCAGTCGACTGGGATGAGAGCGGCGCTGTACGCATAGCTCTCGACGGCGCAAAAGCAACGGTAAGCGGCGGCGGAGCATACTCCGACAGTGGGAGTGTCGTTATATCGTCAAGCGGCAGATATACCGTGAGCGGAAGTCTCACGGACGGCAATATAAAGGTTGACGCGGGCAAGAATGCAAAGGTGTTTATAAAGCTTTGCTCGGTCGACATATACTGCTCAGACGATGCGGCAATACGGGTTGACTCTGCCGATAAGGTTTTCCTTACTCTTGCCGAGGGAAGCGAAAACACGCTTTCAAGCGGCAGCGAATATTCGGAGGAGGCTCTCTCGGACAAAACCGACGCGGTTCTCTTTTCCCATGACGACCTGACGATTAACGGCACGGGTACGCTGCGTGTCACGGACGGGTATAAGCACGGCATTGCGGCAAACGACGACCTCGTGATAACGGGCGGCAAAATATATGTTGATGCGCCTGTAGACGGAGTTCGTGCAAATGACAGGGTAAATATATGTACCTCCGATATACACGTTACTGCAGGTGACGACGGTATAGTCGTCGCAAAGGAGAGCGGCGCTCTTTATATCGCCTCTGGTACGATTGATATAAATGCATCCGACGACGGTATCCATACCGCCTCTGATATAACAATCGACGAGGGAGAAATAAAGATCTCTGCGGGTGACGACGGAATACACTCGGACACCGCGATTACCGTTAACTCGGGAAAAATCACGGTAAATAAATGCTGCGAGGGCATAGAGGCACACGTGATAACGGTAAACGGAGGAGAAATAACCGTTTATCCGAGCGAAGACGGATTAAATGCCGGCGGCGGCACATCTTCAACCGTATTTCCGGGTATGCGGCAGGACGGCACGGAGAGCGAATCTCGGGAGGACGACGACATACCGCAGGTTATAATAAACGGCGGCAGCGTCACGGTTATTAACGAGAGCGGCACGGACGCCGACGGTATAGACTCAAACGGAGACATACTTATAAACGGCGGCGACGTATATATTAGCCTTAATAACGGCATGAACAATACCCCGCTCGACTACGGCAGCGAAAACGGCGGTGTATGCAGGATAAACAGCGGAAGCGTTATTGCCTGCGGCAGCTCTTCAATGCTCGAGGATATCGACTCTTCCTCCGAGCAGCCGACACTTGTTTACACTTCCCCGGAAGAGATATCGGGCGGCAGCGAGATAAAGCTGCTTTCGGATGACGGGCAGACGAAATATTCGGACGAAGTAAAGCTTGCTTTCTCAGCCGTAATTATAAGCTCGCCCGAAATAAAAGCCGGTGAGAATTATACACTGTGCATAGGTGACACATCGGTCGATATTACTTTCAACAGTACGGTAGTAAAAATCGGAAATTCAGCTGTCGAAGGCTTTAATACGGGCGGAAGACCCGCGGGCGGTTTCGGTCGCTCTGCGGATAACAATTCAACTTATACATCGGGAGAAAAAGCGCAGTCACGATATTCAAAGGGTACGGACGGCAACGTACAAGGCACGGACGAAAGCACATCTCGTTCCGAGGTGACCTCGGGCACACAGGGCGGCACGGAATTTACTCCTCCGTCAATGCCCGATGGCAGTACGGACATCGATACTCCGCCATCTATGCCCGATGGCAGTACGGACAACGGTGCTCCTCCATCCATGCCGGATAACGGAAAAATTTTTTCCGCGCCCTCAAGCGCGCAAGATCGCGCACCTCCGGGGCAGAACGGAGAAAAAAACTCGGACGAGGTCGACGACAATAAAGAGGACGATGAAGACGGGACGACAGATAAAAGAGACTTGACCGCAGAGGACTTTATTCACCTTGCCGTTTGCTTTGGTGTACTCACGCTCGGAATTGCATTTGCCGCCTTATATAAAAAACGCGGATAAGAAAAGGGGCATGTAGCTTTTTCCCGCCGTTCCTGTGTTTGAGTAATGCAATTTTATTGCTTTTATGCTATAATATTGAAAAAAGGAAAAGAGGAGCAACCGTGAGAATTCTTGTAGCCGAGGATGAAAAGCCGCTCGCACGTGCAATAGTAAAAATACTTGAAAAAAATAACTTCACGGCGGATTCCGTCGGAAACGGCAGCGAAGCGCTTGATTATCTCGCGCTCGGCACATACGACGCGCTTATACTCGATATAATGATGCCCGTAACGGACGGCATTACAGCTCTCAAAAAGCTCAGGCAATCCGGAAATAATCTGCCCGTGCTCATTCTCTCGGCAAAGTCCGAGACTCAAGACCGCGTAACGGGGCTTGACTGCGGAGCTGACTACTATTTAACAAAGCCATTTGATTCTACGGAGCTGCTCGCCGCTCTGCGCGCGATAACTCGCCCAAAAGACGAGAAAGGAGCAAAGCTTTGCTGCGCCGACACGAGCCTTGACAGAACGACATACGAACTAAGCACTAAGGCGGGCAGCTATCGCCTCGCGAACAAGGAGTATCAGCTAATGGAGCTTTTCATGAGCAATCCCGGGAGGATATTCTCCGCCGACTGCATATATGACCGCATATGGGGGCTTGACGGCAGTGCGGAAACGAGCGTCGTATGGGTATATATATCATATCTGAGAAAGAAGTTGACAGCCCTTTCGTCGGATGTACGTATAGTATCAAGCCGCAACGCGGGATACTCCCTTGAGGTGGAAAAATGATACGAAAGCTAAAGATAAAATTCACGGTGCTTACAACCGCCTCGCTTTTTGTTCTTATGTCGCTTGTCGTTTTCGGGATGAATTTCATTAACTACCGCACCGTAGTCTCGGACGCGGACAGAGTGCTTGATATGCTGACGAAAAATCACGGTGACTTTCCTCCGCCCGAGGAGTCAGGACAGAGAAAGACGGTAAAACTGCCGCACGACATGTCGCCTGAAGTTCCCTTTGAGTCGAGATATTTTGTCATAACCTATGACACGGACGGAAATATTACTGACACCGACATGAGCAAGGTCGCTTCCCTTACCGAGGACGAGGTACGTGCATACGCGGAAAAAGCAATCGCAAAAAGCCGCTTGTCGGGTTTTACCGGCATTTACCGCTATCTTAAATATACGGATACGGACGAAATCAAAATAATATTTCTCGATTGCGGGAGAAAATTCGAATCTTTTTACAGCTTTATGCTCTCGAGTATTGCCGTATCGGCTCTGGCTCTCGCCTTAGTTTTTACCTCCGTGCTTATTCTCTCGGGCAGGATAACAAAGCCCATCGCCGAGAGCTATACGAAGCAGCGGCGCTTTATTACCGACGCGGGACACGAGCTGAAAACTCCGCTCACCGTAATATCAGCAAACGCAGATTTGCTGAAAATGGAAGTGGGAGAAAATGAATGCATAGATGATATTACAATTCAGGTAAAAAAGCTGAGAGCGCTTACCGATGACCTTGTGATGCTCTCAAAAATGGACGAGGGAGAGGATTCGACAGAAAAGATAGACTTCCCGCTCTCAGAGGTAGTCTCAGACGCGGCGCGTCCCTACCGCTCCGTCGCCGCTCTTCGGGGCAAAGACCTTGATACGGACATTTCCCCCATGCTCAGCCTGTGCGGCAGCAGCAGACTTACGGAAAAGCTCGTCTGTATACTCCTTGACAACGCCGTGAAGTATTCGCCCGAGGGCGCGCATATATCCCTTTCCCTTGCGGAAAAAGGAAAGAATATATACCTTACCGTTAAAAACACGGTGAGCGAGCAGCTAAGCGAAGAGCAGCTCGGGCATTTATTTGAGCGCTTTTACCGCACGGACTCTTCGAGAAACTCCGAGACGGGCGGTCACGGGATAGGGCTGAGTATAGCAAAAGCAATTGTAGGCTCACACGGAGGTAAGATAAACGCCGACTGCCGCAACAATATCTTTTTCGTAAGCTGTATCTTTCCCGTGCGCGGTACTCATGCGCTGCATTGAAAATAAAAAAGGATGTACAAGGACATCCTTTTTTATTTTTATAATATTCAGTTTGCGCACAGGCGTATAAATCTCGTCATAATCTGCGCCATCTGAGCTCGGATCGCCGTTCCCTGAGGATTGAGCACAATGCCCGCACCGAAGGTAGTGCCTGTTATAAGTCCCTCGGCATTTGCCCAAGCCATAGACGTCCTTGCGTATTTCGATACGCTTGACGCGTCAGGATAGGAGTCGAGAGATACACTCTTGCTCGTGTCATATGACTTGTACTGTGAATATCTGTAGAGTATTGCCGAGAACTGCTCGCGGGTGATAAGTCCCTCGGGGCTGAACTCGGTATCGGACATACCCTTGACTATATTGTTTGCATATGCCCACGCGATAGGCTTAGCGTAATACTTGCTGCTCTTCACGTCGGTAAAGGGCGTCTTTATTCCGCTGACATCGGGCTGAGACTCCATGTTGTAGAGAACGGTTACGAGCTGACCGCGCGTAGTTGTGCCGTTCGGAGCGAAAAGTCCGCCGCCCATGCCTTTCATTATATTCTTGCCCGCAGCCGACGTAACAAAGTCAACTGCGTCTGCAAACCAATCCTTAGCACGTACATCGGTGAAAGAACCGGTATTTATCTGCTCAAACTTTTCGGCGTATCCGCCCTTGACGCCAAGAACGTCAAACGAGCCTATGTAGTTTGCCCCGAGCTCGGAGTTCCATGTATCTTTGTTGGCAAAGCGCACGGAAACGGTGTTTCTGTCTGAATCCTCATATCCGACAGTCGCAAATCTGAGATATACATCGTACTTGCCCTGTGCGCTTGTCTGCGGCACGGAAAGCGTGATATTAAAGCTCGTTGTTTTTGCCGTCATCCACTCGGTCGGGTCGAGCAGCGTCTTTACGACGCTTTTTGTTCCGTCGGGAGCAACAACGATTAACTCATTTACGGTATTAACCATGAGATTGCCGAATCCGACGTTTTCTATTCTGCCCGAGAAGCTGACTGTGTCGCCCCTGTTTGCCGTCTTTGTATTCTCCGACTTACGCAGGACAAATCTGTAGCCCATATGATCGAGCATGAATTTCTGCATTGTCTGACCGTAGTAAGCCGACACGTCGGGTAGACCGTCGTAGTAGT
>CAKSEI010000120.1 GCA_934446285.1 uncultured Eubacteriales bacterium
GCTCTGTTGTAAAGGAGCTTGTAGAAAACGCAATAGACGCGGGAGCGTCGAATATAACCGTGGAGGTACGCAACGGCGGTATATCCTTTATACGCGTTACCGACGACGGGACGGGCATGGAGCACGATGACGTGCCGCTCTGCCTGCGCCGTCATGCGACGAGCAAGATAAAGTGCGCGAACGACCTTGACGCTATCTCTACTCTCGGATTCAGAGGTGAGGCGCTTGCCGCCATATCATCCGTCTCAAAGGTGAAAATCTTTACTAAAAGACCCTTTGACGAGCTCGGCACGATACTTTCATCGGAAGGACCTATGGTAATCGATTGCTCGGAGGCGGGCTGTCAGAACGGCACGACGATAATAGTCGAGGAGCTTTTCTTTAATGTACCCGCACGCAGAAAGTTTCTCAAGAAGGACTCATCCGAGAGCTTGTACGTCAACGCCGTGATGGAGAGAATGGCGCTGTCCCGACCCGAGATTAAATTCAAATACATAACGGATAATGCGGTCAAATTTACGACTCCCGGCACGGGTAAGATGCTTGACGCGATATACGCCGTGCTCGGCAGAGATATAGTTAATAAGAGTATATCCGTGTATTCAAAGGACGAGAATCTCGAGGTCGACGGATATATAGGTGCGCCCGAGCTTACGCGCGGCTCTACGAATATGCAGATGTTCTTTATCAACAGACGTTTTGTCAAATGCAAGACTGCATATGCAGCTCTGCGTCAGGCGTATGACTCATATATACCGCACGGGCGCTTTCCCGTTTGCGTGATAAATATTCGTCTCGACCCGCGCAGAGTTGACGTAAACGTCCATCCGTCAAAGCTTGAGGTCAATTTTGCCGATGAGCGTGCTGTATTTGACATAATCTTTTACGCGGTGAGGAGCGCCCTCGTAAAGGGACTGCCCACACCGAAAATGCAGATGCCGCAGAAGAGAGACGCGTCGAATGCCTTCTCTCCGATCCCGCCCTCGGCATCGGAGCTCAAGAAAAATCAGATTACGATAAACGACATAATGTCCTCAGGAAGGGGTGCTCCCGTGCAAAAGCGCGAGCAGACGCCGAGCCGCACTGTCGACTTCTCAGAGACGCGCGATAAGAAGAGCGACTATATGCGCTCGTCATATTCGATGCTTGAGAGTCCGAAAATCGAAAGAAAGATTGAGACATTTATTCCGCCGAAAGAGGACTACTCGTGGGATGACCTTACCGTTCAGTCAAATGAGCTGCCCGAGGAGCTGCTCCCGTTGCCCGATTACAAGATAATAGGCGAGCTTTTCTACTCATACGTCGTGGTGGAGCTGAGCGACAAGGTGCTGTTTATAGATAAGCACGCGGCGCATGAGCGAATTCTATTTGAAGAGATGAAGAGAAATATCCATTCTCAGGAGAAGAGCACGCAGTTGCTCATGCTCCCGATAGAGGTGCCGCTCGATAACGAGAGCTTCGCCGCACTCGAGAGCAATATAGCCGAGGTCAGACGGACGGGGCTTGAGATAGATCTTGACAGAGAAAAGCTAACGGCATCCGTTACCGCGGCGCCCGAGGTCATGCTTGATGACGATATAACCGCCTTTGTCGGCACTCTTGCCGCCGCTCTTGCGGGACAGTCGGCTTCCGCCGGAGTTCTCTCTGAGACTGTGTACGAAAAGGCGCTCTATCAGGCTTCCTGCAAAGCGGCGATAAAGGCGGGGCGCATATACGACGAATCGTCTCTTAAATGGATATGCGACAGACTTCTTGTTCTGCCGAATATCAAGTATTGCCCGCACGGCAGACCCGTGGCGATAGAGATGAGCAAATACGATTTTGAAAAGCAATTTAAAAGGATATAGAATGTTTAAGCTGATAAATAAAGAGGGCAGCGCCCGCAGAGGCGTTTTTGAAACTGTACATGGGACGGTCCAAACTCCCGTTTTTATGAATGTCGGCACGTGCGCCGCGATAAAGGGAGGAGTTTCCACCGACGACCTGCGTGAACTCGGCTGTCAGGTCGAGCTGTCGAATACATACCATCTCCATATACGTCCGGGAGACGAGCTTATACGTCAGATGGGAGGAATACATAAATTCTTCAATTGGGACAGACCCGTTCTCACTGACAGCGGCGGTTTTCAGGTCTTCTCGCTTGCAAAGCTGCGCAAGATAAGCGAGGAGGGAGTGTATTTTTCCTCGCACGTCGACGGCAAGAGAATATTCATGGGACCCGAGCAGTCCATGCAGATTCAGTCGAATATTGCATCAACCATAGCCATGGCTTTTGACGAATGTATAGAAAATCCCGCAGAATACGGATATGTTAAGGCATCGTGCGACAGAACCGTGAGATGGCTCTACCGATGCAGGGACGAGATGAAGAGACTTAACTCTCTCGATGGCACGATAAATAAAAATCAGATGCTCTTCGGTATAAATCAAGGATCAACCTATGAGGATATACGCATAGAGCATATGAAGCAGATATCCGAGCTTAACCTCGACGGATACGCTATAGGCGGACTCGCCGTAGGGGAGGAGGCAGAGGAAATGTACCGCATAATAGAGGCAGTAGAGCCGTATATGCCGTCAGATAAGCCGCGATACCTCATGGGCGTGGGAACGCCCGTAAACATCCTCGAGGCGGTCGCACGCGGCGTAGACTTCTTTGACTGCGTTATGCCGTCGCGCAACGCCCGCCACGGAAATCTCTTCACGTGGAAGGGCAAAATAAATCTCCTCAACGAAAGGTACATGACCGACCCGCGTCCGATAGATACGGGCTGCTCGTGTCCTGCGTGCAGAAGCTATTCACGTGCGTATATACGCCATCTCTTCAAGGCAAAGGAAACGCTCGGCATGAGGCTCGCCGTAATGCACAACCTCTATTTCTACAATGAGCTTATGCAGAAGATAAGAGACGCGCTCGATAACGGAGAATTTGCCGCCTTTTACGCAAAGTATGTCCCGATACTCGGCGCAAGACTTCAGGACTGAGAAAAAATAAAACCCCGTAAGACACGGTCTTACGGGATTTTTCTACTTCAGCATATTTTTTATCATAACGAGATTGTGCTCAAGTGCGTATCTGCAGTCCGAAATATTCTTTTCGGCAGCCTCGGAGATATATTCGTACTGTGCGGGGTCGAGCTTTTGCATAGTATTCTTGTCGTATACGACAAGCCCCACGGCACTCTTCTTGGCGTAGAGAGTATCCGTGATAAATCCGCCTACGCACATGTGATTTTGCCCGTATACGTGTCCGCTCACTCCGTCCTTTAACAGGTTCTGACCGAACATGATTGCCTTGTCATTATGCAGTCCGAGGAGCGCGAGCACGGTGGGTTCATAATCAATATGGCTGCCGGTTGTCTCGACCGTTTCTTTTATGCCGCTGCCCGGGATGTGGACTATAAGCGGTATCTTGAATATCTCCTCGTCAGTGTATTCCTCACCCAAAAGCTCACTTACAAATCCGTCGTCATTCTTTGTATTAAGTCCGTAGTGATCGCCGTATATCGTGATAACGGAGTTCTCGTACAGACCGTTTTCCTTAAGAGCTTCTATAAACTCTCCGAGGGCGGCGTCAACGTAGTGTACCGATTCAAGGTAGTTGCCGTAGAGCGTGTCTATGTGTCTCTCCTCAAGATCAAGGGACATATATTCTTTCGGAATATTAAATGGGTGATGAGAGGAGAGGGTTATGAGAAAGGCGTAGAAAGGCTGCTTGCAGCCCGAGAGAAAATCGGAGCTCTGGATGAAAAATTCGCTGTCCGATATGCCGAGCCCTATTGTCTCGGTTATATCAAAGTCGTCTCTGCATATGAATTTGTCAAAGCCCTGCTGCGGATATGCCGTCCGCCTGTTCCAAAAGTCGGGGTCATAGCCGTGGAAAGCGTAAGCTGCGTCGTAGCCGTTTTCCTTCAAAATAAATGGCAGGCCGTAGAAATCGACGTCCGTGTAGGTGTCGTAGGCGGCAATGGACGTGCCGGAGTATAGGGAATTATTCACGGAAAATTCCGCATCGGACGTGCCGCCGCCGCCGAGCACCGGCCAATAGTAATTGTCGAAATACAGCGAATTTTCGGCTATGAGCGCGTTCATATTAGGCGTTATTTCTTTGCCGTTATACTCTCTGCCGATGACAAAGGCATTAAGAGCCTCGACCTGTATATTTATCAGGTTTTTGCCCGAGGCTGCGCCGAAGTATTTCGACGTTTCGTCCTTATCCTGTATATAGTCGTATATATTGAAGTCGCCCCCGTCCCTCTCGGGGACTATCGTCCTGAATATATCCGTCGCGTGGTATATAAATATTTCGTTTTTGTAGCATCCGTAGTAGCCGCCGCGCGTCTTTGTTATAATGAGGCTGAGGGCGACGCACCCGAGCACTCCCGCGCAGCAGAGCGCACGCATGGTGCGCACAATTGATTTTTTTGTCTCAAAACGCGAAATAAGTCTGCGGCGGACGAATAAGAAATAGAGAATAAAGAAAGGAATGTCGATGACCGCAAGAAAGTGCCTGATGCTGAACAGCGACTGCACGCTGTCGGTGACACCGACCATGTATTTTACGAGCAGCAGCTTTGATATTCCCGGCAGGCTTGAGAAGTAATTAAAATACATCCTGTCCACGAGCATGAGGAACGACATGAGGGCGTAGAGGACAAAAACGGGCATAATATGATCTTTTCGGGTGATAAGCGAGATTGCGGTGAAAAAAGCAAAAAGCACCGCCGCGCTCAAAAGGCAAACGGGGAAGATATATCCTTTTAAGCCTATATACCTGTAAAAGTCCTTACATTTGAAAACTGTAAGGACGAGTATAAGCGCCATCTCCGCAAACGGAAGAAAGCTGAGCTTTTTTTCTTTTATATCTGCCGCTGTGATATCCATAACAACCTCTGAAGATATTATTTACTTCATTAGTATACCATATACGGGCGGAAAATGCAAATATCATTTTAATACGTTAAGCTTTGCACATTGTCTTTTCCTTGACAAAAATAACAAAAGATTGTATAATAAGACGAACCGAGCAGCGGAATCGCGTAATATCGCGCCGAAAGGCAGTATTATGAGGAAAGTCCGGGCTTCACTGGGCAGGATAACGGATAACGTCCGCCGAGGGTGACCTCAGGGAAAGTGCAACAGAAATAGACCGCCGCGCACGCCGCGGTAAGGATGGAAAGGCGAGGTAAGAGCTCACCTGCACACTGGCGACTTTGTGC